>JAGQXA010000886.1 GCA_020436865.1 Saprospiraceae bacterium
AAACCCCATTCTTCGGCCTCAGCGTAACCAGCGGATTCATCTCCGCTTTCCGGCCGGGCACGGGCCTGAAATGGAAGCGCTGCACCAGCAGGGCCAATAGCAATTGCATTTCCATCAGGGCGAAGTGATTGCCGATGCACATGCGGGGGCCTGCGCCAAAGGGCATGTAGGCGAGGCGGGGCCGGTCGGGAGCTGCGCCGGGAGCGAAGCGATCGGGATCGAACTCGTCGGGGCGATCCCAGTAACGGGGGTCGCGGTGCAGGGCATAGATACTCAGGAAGAAAATGGCCTTGCGCGGTATGCGATAGCCGAGGATCTCGTCGGGTGCGTCGGCTTGGCGGCCGACGGCGTAGGCGGGCGGATAGAGGCGCATGGCCTCGTCGATGACCTGGCGGGTGTAGGGCAGGCGCGACAGATCGTCGAGCGTGGGCGTGCGGCCGTTCAGCGCTTCGTCGACCTCCGCTTGCAGGCGGGCCAGATGGCCGGGATGGGTGGCCAGCAGGTGGAAAGTCCAGGCGAGGGCGTTGGCAGAAGTCTCATGTCCGGCGGCGAAAAGGGTGATGGCCTCGTCGCGCAGTTGCGTTTCGCTCATGCCCTCGCCGGTCTCCTCGTCGCGGGCCATCAGCAGCATTTGCAGCAGGTCGGCCGGCGGGGCGTCCAGCCGCCGGCGCTCGGCGATCATGCTGTTGATCAGAGAGTCGAACGAGGCCTTGCCGCGCAGGAAATGCCGGTGGCGGCCATTGATATAGGTGAATGGAATGAGGTACGGATGCGTGGTGCGGTACATGACGTACTCCTGTGCCTCCATGATCAGGCCGTAGATCCGCTGCTGTCCTTCCAGGCTGGCGGTGCTGAAGAGGGTGCGCAGCACGATGTCGGCCGTCACCTTCATCATTTCCGGAGAAAAATCGAAGGTCGTCTCTCCGGCAGTCAGGCGTTCGGACAGCTTTTCACAATAGGACTCTCCCAGGCGGGCCATGGTGTCGAACAGGCCCGTGAGGGCCGCCTTGTAAAAGCCCGGCTGCGCCATCCGACGCTGCCGTCGCCAGAAATCGCCCTCGCTGGTCACCAACCCGTTGCCCAGGGCCAGCCTGAGCTGGTGGTAGGCCGGGCTCTTGGAGTAGTTGCGGTGGTTCACCTGCAGCACGTGCCGGATCACCTCCAGATTGGTCGAAATGTACAACTGCCGGCCGAAAAAGGGGACGCGGTAAAAATCGCCGGTGCGCTCCGCCTCGCGTACGGTGAAATGCAGCGGATCGGCCAGAAATTCGCGACTGCCCGGGAAGAACCATCCCTTGCCCCGGTACACGGGTAATTTCCTGTCACTCATGGATCGTCGATTTGGGCGAGAAACCACAATTTTATCACTTTTTTGATGACAAAATTACGGTAAATTATGGGCCTTTACGGGCCCGTAGACCTATAAAAATAGCCCATTTTTTCTTATCTTTGCCTTATGAGCTTAGATGAAAAAAATGGCCCGAAGCCGGGCACCTATGACGCGGGGAACATTACCGCGCTGGAAGGACTGGAAGCGGTTCGGAAACGCCCCGGAATGTACATCGGGAGCACGGATTCCAAGGGTTTGCACCACCTCGTCTGGGAGGTGGTCGACAACTCCATCGACGAGCACCTCGCCGGGCATTGCGACCTCATCGAGGTGATCATCCATACCGACCACTCTCTCACCGTAAAGGACAACGGGCGGGGCATCCCCACCGATATGCACAAAAAGTTGAAAAAATCGGCTTTGGAGGTGGTTATGACCGTATTGCATGCCGGCGGTAAGTTCGACAAGGACACCTACAAGGTTTCCGGCGGTCTGCACGGGGTCGGCGTTTCCTGCGTGAACGCCCTTTCCGAACACCTGCGCGCCGAAGTGCACCGCGAAGGAAAGGTCTTCGAACAAAAGTACGGCCGCGGCAAACCGCTGGCCGACGTGCAGGAGATCGGGAAGTCCGAAAAGACCGGCACCATCATCACCTTTTCGCCCGATCCGGAGATCTTCGAAACGCTCGATTTCAAATACGAGATCCTGGCCACGCGCCTGCGCGAACTGGCTTACCTGAACATGGGGTTGACCCTCACCTTGCTCGACGAACGGCAGAAGGGCGACAACGGGCAGGCCCGGCTGGAAAGCTTTCACTCCGAAGGGGGCCTGGCGGAGTTCGTGCAGTACCTCGACGAAACGAAAACGCGCCTCATCGATAAGCCCATCCACATCATCGGCAAAGAAGACAATGTCGAGGTGGAAGTGGCCATCCAATACAACACCTCGTACACCGAGAACATCTTCTCGTACGTCAACAACATCAATACCCGCGAAGGGGGCACGCACGTCAACGGCTTCCGCCGGGCCATCAACCGCCTGTTCAAGCAGTATGGCGACGACAACAACCTCTTCAGCAAAATGAAGTTCAACCTCGCCGGCGAAGACTTCCGCGAGGGCCTTACCGCCGTGATCTCGGTGAAGGTGCCCGAACCGCAGTTCAAAGGCCAGACGAAAGGCGAACTGGGCAACTCGGAAGTCACCGGCATCGTGTCGCGCTGTGTTGGCGACGAACTCAAGCACTGGCTGGAGGAAAACCCCAAAGAGGCCAAGCGCATCATCGACAAGGTGATCATCGCCGCGACGGCCCGCCACGCCGCCCGCAAAGCGCGCGAGCTGGTACAGCGCAAGAACGTGCTGACCGGCAGCGGCCTGCCCGGCAAATTGTCGGATTGCAGCTCCAAGGATCCGGGAGAAAGCGAGATCTTCCTCGTCGAGGGCGACTCCGCCGGCGGTACCGCCAAACAAGGGCGCGACCGCAACTTCCAGGCCATCCTGCCGCTGCGCGGTAAGATCCTGAACGTGGAAAAAGCCCTCGAACACAAGATCTACGAGAACGAAGAGATCAAGAATATCTTCACCGCCCTGGGCGTCAGCATCGGCGAGAACGAGGACGGCGAGCGCGAACTCAACCTGGAAAAACTGCGCTACCACAAGGTGGTGATCATGTGCGACGCCGACGTCGATGGCAGCCACATCACCACCCTGATCCTGACCTTTTTCTTCCGCTACATGAAGCCGCTGATCGAACAGGGGTATGTGTACATCGCCCAGCCGCCCCTCTACCTCGTGAAGAAAGGCAAGCAATTCCGCTACTGCTGGAACGAGACGGAGCGGGCCGAAGCCGTGGCCGCCTATTCCGGAGGCGAGGGCGATTCGTCCGTCAAGATCCAGCGCTACAAGGGCTTGGGAGAGATGAACGCCGAACAGCTCTGGGAAACGACCATGGATCCCAGCACGCGCATCCTGCAGCAGGTGACCATCGAAGACGCCCGCGAAGCCGATCGCGTTTTCTCCATGCTCATGGGCGACGAAGTGCCGCCGCGCCGCGCCTTCATCGAGGCCAACGCCAAGTACGCCAACGTCGACGTTTAAACGGTTGGGGTACTAAAAAAGAACGGCCGGACCGCCCTGTGGCGATCCGGCCGTTCTTCGTTTGGCTTGGTCAGATCGATTTCTCCAGGCTCATTTTGACCTGGTCGATCATGGCGTTCACCTCTTTTTTCACCGCTTCCCAATTCTCTTGGGTCTTTTCACCGAGCTGCGTGAGCTGATCGTTCATTTGCTCGCGCATGGTCTTCAAGCGTTCGATCTCGGCCTCGATCTCGGCCTTGGCATTCGTTTGGGCTTTGGCCAGCTTTTCTTCTAAGGCCTTAAGACGGGCGTCGAGTCGGTCGCGGGCTTCGGAAAGGTCTTTCGAAAGGTCTTTCTTTTCTTTCTGCAGAACGTCCTGCATGGCTTCTCCGGTTTCCTCGAGGTTTTGCTGAACGGCCTCCCGTTCTTCGGAAGAGGAGTTCGAGCAAGCCCAGTGCGAGGCAAAGGCGGAAAAAAGTAGCAGGAGAACAATGGATCTCGATTTCATAACAGGATATTTTTTAGTGTGGTCTTTGAAAAAATGGATTCGGGTGTTAGGTTCTTAGGATTAGGTGGTCCGGGTACGGCCGGGAAGATCGATCAGCAGATTGAGGAAGGCCAGCACCAGGCCGAACACGATCGCCCAGAACAGGCTCTCGACCTGGAAACCTACCAGGAGGTAGTCGACCAGTAAGACCATCAATCCGTTGATAACCAGCAGGAACAACCCGAGCGTAAGCACGGTAATGGGAAAGGTAAGCACCGTCAGGATGGGGCGCACAAAGGCATTCGCCAGGGCCAGAAAAAGGCCCGCAAAAACAGCCGTGAGGTAGCTGTGCACCGTCACGCCCGACAGAAGCCAGGCAGCTGCATACACCAACAAGCCGTTGAGCAGCAGAGCAACTAGAAAACGCATATTTGTAAGATTTTTGGTTTTGACAGAGAAAGCGCCCTAGCGCTGTGAACGGCCGATCGTTTCAGTGACCGATTGCAGTGCGGCGCGCCCGCGTCGGAACAGACGTTGCGCGTCCTTTTTGCGAACGGCCCAGTAAGCGGAACTCGCGCCCTCCAACTCCTCCAACAAGCGGATCAAGGAGGTGCGGCGCAGTTTGAGGCGATTCATGTCTTCGACCAGCGCCCTGGAGGGACGACCTTCCTGCATGCGCGTCCAGGCCGACAACTCGCGGATGTTCTGATCGATCTGCAGCAGCAAACTGAGCGATTCCCGGCGAAAGTTCTCGATGGAGTCCAGAGCATGGTTGGATGGCATAGAAATAGTTGGGTTTTGGCCGGAAGAATAGCTTTTCCGGCAGGTTCAGACTTTTGTCTAAAACGAAGAAGCGGGAACGATGTTCGGATCAAAGGTCGAGGTGATCCTCTCGGCGGATGCCCAGTTTGCGCATTTTCGAGGCCAGCGTTTTGGGATTGAGTCCGAGTATTCGGGCAGCCCCCATCTTCCCGCTCACCCGCCAGTGGGTACGCCGCAGCGCTTCCAGGATGTGGTCGCGCTGCACTTGCTCGAACGACCTGAACGATCGTTCTTTCCCGGCCGCCGCTTGCTTCAGGTCGGGAAGCACCTTCCGCAGCTGCAGGGTCGGTCCTGTGGTCAGGATCACAGCCCGTTCGATCAGATTCTGCAATTCGCGAACATTCCCGGGAAACTCGTACTGCATCAGGCGTTCCATGGCGGCTTTGGGCACCTTGTCGATCTGTTTCCCCATCTTGTCGGCATACTTCTGCAAAAAGTGCCGCACCAGGAGGGGAATATCCTCGGGCCGTTCGCGCAGCGGCAAGCTGTAGATCGGAAA
>JAGQXA010000887.1 GCA_020436865.1 Saprospiraceae bacterium
CCTTTGCAAACATCCTTTTCTTTTCGGTGCAGATCGGCTGCAATATCCTGCTCGGCCTGGTAGCCCTGGTGGTCTTGCCGTTGATCAATCGCCATTACCACCCGCAACCGGCCGTCGAGGGGCTCTAGCCGGCCTGCCAGAGGGTCGAGTGGTCGATCTCTTCTACATTCCGGCAACCGGCCAGTCCCATGGTCAGGTCGAACTCCGCGAAAAAGTTACTCAATAACTCTTCCACTCCCGCTTGCCCCGCGATCGCCAGACCGTAAACGTAGGGCCGTCCGATGCATACCGCTTTCGCCCCCAGCGCCAGCGCCTTGAAGGCGTCGGCGCCGCTGCGAATTCCGCTATCGAGGAGGATCGGCGCCTGTCCGGCCACCGCCTCCACGATAGAGGGTAGCGCTTCGACGGAGGCGATCGCGCCATCGAGTTGCCGGCCCCCGTGGTTCGATACGAGGAGGCCGTCGACACCGGCGTCGATGGCCCGGCGCGCGTCGTCGGGATACAGGATGCCTTTGAGCAGGATGGGCAGGCTTGTTTGTTGTCGCAGGAAGGGCAGGTCTTCCCAACTCAGCGATGGGCGCGAGTAGGTGTTGATGAACGTTCGCACGGCTTTCAGCGGGCGGCCGCTGCGGAGGTTCTGCCAGATGCTGCCCGGATACCGGCGCATCAGGGCAGCGACCGACCGCAGGGTCTGCCAGTTCAGCCGCCGCGGAGGGGAGGGCTGGGTTTCCGGCGCCGGTTCGTCCATCAACCGCTGAAACACGGGGTCGGAAACGTATTGTGCGATGCCTCGGCCCTGGAGAAAGGGCAGAAAGGCCAGGTCGAGGTCGCGCGGCCGCCAGCCGAGCAGGGTGGTGTCGAGGGTGACGACGATGGCCTCGCAGCCGCAGGCTTCGGCCCGGCCGACCAAGCTGGCGACCAAATCGTTCGACTTGCTCCAATACAGTTGGAACCAGCGCGGGCTGTCGCCCATAACCGCGGCGCAGTCCTCCATCGGAGCCGATGCCTGGTTGGAGAAGATCATCGGGACGCCCATTCTCGCGGCGGCGCGGGCTACGGCCAGGTCGCCGTTTGCGGCAGCCAGATCGAGCACGCCGATAGGCGCCAGCAGGAACGGTCCCGGCAGCGACCTTCCGAATAGCCGGATGCCCGGATCGCGCTGCGAGACATCGCGGAGCATGCGTGGCCGGATGCGCCAGGATTCGAAGGCTGCGACGTTGCGATCGGCGGTACTCTCCCGGCCCGCGCTGCCGGCTACATAGCCGAAGGCCTTCGCGCTCATGCGCGTCCGGGCCAGTGTTTCCAGGTGCTGGGCATTCGTGGGCAACAGGGGGCGCTGCCCGGAGACCCCGGGCAGGTAGATGGCCCGTTGGCGATCGGGGCCGTTCGACCGGATGGCTGGATCGTTCTTCATGGCGTAGCGGATTTCTCTCTAAAACGAATCGAGCAAGGGCGTCAGCCCCAGCGCGCGGAAAAGGGCTCGGGCCAAGAGCAGGGCAATGAGAAGCCCGAGGATCCAAAGCCACCAGGACCTGGGAGCGGTCGAGCCCCGATCGAGGGCCTGGAGAAACTCGATATCCTCCCGGCTGGCATCGCGGTAGTCTTCGGCGGGAGGATCGTCGGCCTGCATGCGGTCCATTTCGTGGATCAGGGCCAGTGCCCGGGGGGCGTCGGTGCGGCGCACGTGCAGGCCGATGCCGCCGCCGCCGAAGGGGATGGCGGTGGCGGTATTGCTGTTGGAGACGAAACAGGGAATGTCCAGCTGTCGCAGGCGGGCGGCGTAGAGCCGGGCCCGGGTTTCAAAGAAGAAATACTTGACCACGATCAGATCGTGATCGGCGGTTTCTTCGGATCCGGGTTGCTGTTTCATAGGAGGCCGGAAGGGGGTGGCTTATTCCGCTTCGGCCTTAGCGGCGCTATTGTTGATGCCCTGGATCTCTTTGTCGATGAAATAGAGCGATTGCGGGCCGTCGCCGATGAGATTGATGCGGTCGAGGATGGTGCGCATCAGGGTTTCCTCTTCCCGTTGCTCTTCGACGTACCACTGGAGGAAATTGAGGGTAGTATGGTCGTGTTCTTCGTAGCTCATCTGGACCAGCTTGTGAATGGCGGCAGTGACCTTCTGTTCGTGGGCATAGACGTCTTTGAACATCTGTTGCACTGTGGGCCACTCGTGCGGAGGCTGTTTGATCTCGGGCGTCAGGGCATGACCGCCCATTTCATTGAGGTAATGGAAAATGCGAAGCATGTGCGCCCGTTCTTCTTCCGATTGGCGGTGCATGAACTGGGTGCAGCCTTCCAGCCCTTCCCGGTCGCACCAGGAGGCCATCGACAAGTAAAGGTAGGAGGCAAAGCCTTCCAGTTTGATCTGTTCGTTCAGCGCTTCTTCCATTCGTTTGGAGATCATGGCAGTAGTCGTTTTTTGCTA
>JAGQXA010000188.1 GCA_020436865.1 Saprospiraceae bacterium
TACTCGACCTTGCTGACTTCCTCGTTCGGCTGCGACAGCCTCGTAGAACTCGACCTGCAGGTATTGGCGCCGATCGATGTATTTCTGGTCGACACCATTTGTGCGGGGCAGAGTTTTGCCGTCGGCGACAGTCTTTTCTCCTCGTCCGGGAACTATGTGGTGCCGCTGCTTTCGAGTCAGAACTGCGACAGCCTGGTGCATCTCGATCTGACAGTGCTGACCCTGCAGGCCGGCATCGAGCCTCCCGAACTACTGACCTGCAGCGATCCGGTCGTCACTCTCGACGGAACGACCTCCAGCAATGAGCCGGGCATTTCCTATAGCTGGAGTAGCCCGGACGGACAACTACAAGGGCCGCTCGATGGCCTTGTTGCCGAAGCGATCGCCAGCGGTCTGTATATTCTGACCGTCGAACAGGCCGGTTGCCAGGTCGCAGACTCTGTGCAGGTCGTGGCCGACACGCTACCGCCCGTGTCGAATGCCGGTCTGCCCGACACCCTGACCTGCTTCTCCGACAGCCTGCAACTCGACGGAACGGCTTCGACTTCCGGCGCCGGCATTTCCTATCAATGGCTCAGCTCGAACGGGAACCTGCTTTCCGGCGCCGATACCCCCACTCCCTATGTCGATCAGGCAGGTACTTATTTCCTGATCGTGACCGACTCCGGCAACGGCTGCCGGGACACCTCAGCCGTTGCGATCGCAGAAAACACCACCGCTCCGCCAGTGGAGGCGGGGCCCGGGCAACTCATTACCTGTCTGGCCGATACCGCCTGGCTGGACGGCAGCGACACCTACGCCGGTAGCTTGTACCAGTACGAATGGACCGACGGTGGCGGACAAACGATCGCCTGGCAGGATAGTCTGCAGGCGCCGGTGACCGAGGCGGGTTGGTATTTTCTCCTGGCGACCGATCCGTTGAATGGCTGCTCGGCCGTGGATAGCGTCGAGGTCACTACCGATACTTTGCCGCCGTTGGCGGAAGCAGGTCTACCCGATACCCTGACCTGTATCGTCTTGCAGGTCGGACTGTCCGGCGCCGGCTCGTCGGTTGGGCCACAGTACACCTATTTATGGACGACGAGCGGCGGCGGCAACATACTCGATCCGCCCGACCAGCTAAACATTTCGGTCGATGCCCCCGGCGCCTACCTGCTGACCGTGACCGACGCAGACAATGGCTGCACGGCTATCGATTCGGTGCAAATTGCCGAGAACACGGAACTGCCGCTGGTAGAGGCCGGGCCCACCGTGACCCTCAACTGCGTGCTCGTCGAATGGGACGTGGGCGATCCCAATGCCACTTCGCAAGGGCCCGAGTACTCCTATTTGTGGCTCGATGGCTCCTTTTCGCCCATTGCGTTCACGCCGACGACGCCTGTCGATCAGCCCGACACCTATCAGCTGATCGTGACCAACAACCTGACCGGTTGCCTGGCTACCGACCAGGTGACGATCCTGGCCGATCAGGATATGCCGGCTGCCGATCCGGGCCAGGGAGGAACGCTGACCTGCGACAATCCCACGCTGGCGCTCGACGGCGGCAACTCTACCATGGGGCCGTTCATATCGTACACCTGGTATGCCTCCGACGGATCGGTCGTCGGCGAAGACCCGTTGCTGACCGTCGGTTTGCCCGACACCTATTGTCTGGTCGTGGAAAATGGCGAAAACCTTTGTGCCGATACGGCCTGCGTCGTAGTCGATCAGGATGCTTCGCTGCCGACGGTCGATCCGGGCCCGGATCAGTTCCTCGACTGCCAGTCGGGCGAAGCGCTGCTCGACGGGAGCAATTCTTCCACCGGGGCCGACATCAACTATCTATGGACCACCATCGACGGCAACATTCTGGTCGATCCCAGCCTGCCGGTCATTACCGTAGATCAGGCGGGTTGGTACACCCTGACGGTGCACGATATCGCCAACGACTGCCTGTTGGCCGATTCGGTGCAGGTGTTTCTCGATACCGCAGCCTGTACTCCGCAAGTAAATGCCGGCGCCGACGGCCTGATCAATTGCTATAACTTCCCTTCGGTGACTCTCGATGCAACGGCCGGCACTTCTGCCGGGCCAAACTTCACCTTTTTCTGGAGCACCGACGATGGCGCCATCGTCAACGGCGAAGATTCCCTGACGCCCGAAGTGACGGAGGGAACCTATGTGCTGACCGTGGTCAATACGGCCGTTGGCCTGTCGGCTACCGATACGGTCGTGGTGACAGCCGAACTCGATCCGCCCTTCGCCGATGCCGGTCCGGACGCCATTCTCGACTGCGCCACCATTGGCAACAACTTTCAACTCGACGGTACCGCTTCGTCGCAGGGCCCCCAATTTGCCTACGAATGGTCGACCGACGGGGGGAATATCGTGCAGGGTGAAAATACGCTGACCCCCCTGGTCAATCTGCCCGGCATCTACGACTTGCTGGTGACGAATACAGACAACGGCTGCTCGGCCACCAGCGGCGTGCTGATCATTCAGGACGGCGACGCTCCGCCCACCTGCCTGCCCGATGCAGTGCAGATCCCCTGCGGCGATACCCTGATCCTGACGGGCGACACCTGCGCCACCTTCACATACCAGTGGTCGGTAGATGGTGGGCTGATCTGGGGAGCCGACAATGAAGCGCTCGTGTCGGTGCAGGCCACCGATTCGGTGGCCGTTGCCAGCGTCGTCGTGACCAATCCGCAGAACCTCTGCGTAACCGTTGACTCGGTGCTGGTCTTTGCGCCGACCTCCTGTTTTCCCGATTGTCACATCCAAACGCCGGATACGCTGACCTGTGCGGTGGATCAAGTGGAATTGGACGGCGCCGGCTCGTCGGAAGGTCCGGAATTCACGTATTTCTGGGAAGCGATCACGGGCAGTCTGTGCGGCGTTCAGGATCAACTGCAGGCCTGTGCCGCCGCCGCCGGAACGTACCGGCTGACGGTGACGGACACCATGACCAACTTCACCTGTTCGATCGAAGTGGAGGTCGAAGAGAACGTGGTCTTGCCCCTGGTCGATGCGGGCACGGCCGGCCCCATCACCTGCATGCTCGAAAGCGTGCTACTGGACGGCACCGGATCGGTCCTTGGACCGCAATACAGTTATTTGTGGACCGGCCCACAGGCCGGCTGTATTCTCAACGGTGAAACGGGGCTCTTACCCGAGGTGGGTTGTCCTGGCGACTACACTCTGGCCGTGACCGACCAGACCAACGGCTGCACGGGCGCCGATCTGGTGACAGTGGGGGTCGACACCCTGCCGCCGAACGCGGTGCTGGCGCCGCCCCTTCCCCTGACCTGTAGTGACGGAACCTCTACCCTGAACGGCGCCGGATCGACCACCGGAGTCAACATCCTGTACATTTGGCGTTGGGAAGGTAACATCGTGGCCTCCGGCCCTACGGCCACAACCTACATCGCCGATCAGCCGGGACTCTACTGCCTGGAAGTATTGGACATTGCAAACGGCTGCTCGGATTCGACCTGCGTCGTTCTTCTACAAGACAACAGTTTGCCCCAGGCCGATGCCGGTCCGGATCAATCCATCACCTGTGTAGACACCTTGTTGACGTTGACCGGAAGCGGTTCGGCCGGTCCGAACTACACCTATTTATGGACCGGCCCTCCCGGTTGCATTCTCGGCGATCCGACCCAGGCTCAGATCCAGGTCAATTGTCCGGGGCAGTACCAGTTCAGCGTCACCGATCTTCTTACGAATTGTACCGGCTCCGATTTGCTGGAGGTCATCGACGACCGCCAGCCCCCGTTCGCCGATGCGGGACCCGACCTGACCATCACGTGCTTACAGCCTACGGCCCTGTTGAACGGCACCAATTCCACCCAAGGGCCTGACTTCAGCTTTCAGTGGTTGGCTATGCCCGGCCACATCCTCAACGGCGCCGATACGCCGACGCCGGTCGTCGACAGTGCAGGCACCTATCAGTTGATCGTAACCGACCAGAGTAACGGTTGCAGCGATACCTCGCTAATGACCGTTGTGCTGGACGCGGATTTCCCCACCGCGGATGCCGGTCCGGACGCCACCCTGACGTGCACGCTTACCCAGTTGCAGCTCAATGGAACCGGGTCTATGCAGGGCGGCGGCA
>JAGQXA010000888.1 GCA_020436865.1 Saprospiraceae bacterium
TCTCCAACTCCGCCACACCTCCTTCGCATAATCGCCGACCAGCAGGATCAACTCTTTCAGGCTGATCTCGTTCGGATTGCCCTGCCGCTCGATCTTTTCCTCCAGTCTGTTTTCATCATGTGTGTCCCGTACGCTCATGCGGTATCCCATCGGTTAGGGGGCAAAAATACGATCTTTCCGGCTCTTGTCCTTCAACTTTGGCAAGCTGCCTTACGTTCTTGGGGTAACTACACGAGCGAGGAGTGGTTTTTTCGGTTATCTTTGCCGCAACTCCCTCGCCGATCGACCAGCCCCCAAGCCTCCAAATGCCTGGTACCCTATCGCAATCGCCAACCGTTATGATGATGAACTGGTACTCTTTTGGAAAACGCCTGCTGGATATTCTACTTGCTTCGCTGGCCTTGATCCTCCTACTGCCGTTGCTGCTGATCACGATGATCGTTCTGCGCTTCACCGCCGAGCGGGAGGTCTTCTACCTGCAAACGCGCATGGCCCGCTACAACAAAACCTTCCGGATCTGGAAATTCGCCACGATGCTCAAGGACAGTCCCAACATGGGGACGGGCACCATCACTCTGCGCAACGATCCGCGCGTTACGGCCTTCGGCCGCATCTTGCGCAAGACGAAGATCAACGAATTGCCACAGTTGTTCAACGTCTTGCTCGGCGACATGAGCATCGTAGGACCTCGGCCATTGGTACCCAAAGACTTCGATCATTATCCGGCAGAATACCGGGAGATCATTTACCGCTCGAAACCAGGGTTGACAGGCATCGGTTCCGTGGTGTTCCGCGACGAGCAGTTTTTTGTCTCCCATAGCGACCTGCCTCCGGTCGAATTCTACAAGCGTTACATTCTGCCCTACAAGGGGGCGCTCGAGAAGTGGTACTACGAAAATGCCTCCATGGGTGCCGACCTGCTGATCATTTTTCTCACGGCTTGGGTCATCGTCTTCCCGCATAGCGATATGGTGCACCGGGTCTTCAAAAGCCTGCCGCCCCGGCCGGCCGAACTCTGCCGGAAGGCTTACAAGAACGTGCAGATCTCCAAGCCGCCGCAATCACCTGTCTAGTAGCACTCGCGTATCTTCCCGATGATCTGCTCCAGTTCGCTGTCAGTAATGTTGGTCGAACAGGGTATGCTCAGGGCCGTACGATAAACCCGGTCGGAATGATCGGCAGTTTGTATGTAGGGAAACTCCCGGTACATCGGCAACTGGTTCATCGGCACCCAAAAGGGGCGCGACTGCATTTGATGGGCATTCAAGCGCTCCAACACTTCCCGCTGCCGCTCCGTGTGAATGGTGAATAGCCACCAGTTCGGCTCCACCTCTGGGGCCACCTCCTGAAAACCGATATCCCCGACACCGCTTAATCCCTCCTTGTAGATCGCCGCGATGGCGTGCTTCCGTTCGATAAAGCCGGGCAACTGCTCCATCTGGGCTACGCCCATGGCCGCCGAGGTGTTGACCAGGCGGTAGTTGTAGCCCACCTCGTCGTGGTAGTACTCGAAAGAGTCGGCCTTGGCTTGCGTCGTCAGGTGCTTGGCCTTCCGGGCGAGCGCCTCGTCGTCGGTCACGATCATCCCGCCGCCGCCGGTGGTGATGATCTTGTTGCCGTTGAAGCTGAAGCAGCCCATGCGGCTGAAGGTGCCGGAATGCTTCCCCTTGAAATAAGACCCCAGCGATTCGGTGGCGTCTTCGATCACCCGCAGATGGTACTGAGCGGCGAGCCCCATCAGACGCTCCATGTCGGCCATATTGCCGAGCACATGCACGGGCATGATCGCCCGGACGCGCCGACCGTCGGCGCGATGGCAGCACTCGCCGTCGCGCAACTCGGTCTTTTCCGCCAGGAAATCAGCGAGCAGATCGAGGTCCATCTGCCAGGTGAGGGGGTCGATATCCATCAGGATCGGCCGGGCGCCCACATATCGGATGGAATTGACGCTGGCCACGAAAGTGACATTGGGCACGATCACATAGTCGTCGGCCTGCACTTCTTCGAGCAGGAGGGCCATGTGCAGGGCCGTGGTGCCGCTCGAAGTGGCTACGCCAAAGCGGGCGCCGGCAAATTCGGCGACCATTTGCTCGAACTGGGTCACATAGGCGCCGACCGACGATACCCAGCCGGTATCGAGGCAGTCCTTGATGTATTTCCATTCGTTGCCGCCGATGTTGGGTCCGGAAAGGAGGATCATATGTTGCGGAACTTTTGAGAAAAGGTGTCGACAATGATGCCCGACCGAACCAGTTTATAGATCTCGCGGATGCCGTCGGGCACGCGCTTGGTGATCTGAAAGCCCAGTTCGTCATGGATCTTCTCGAAGCGCACGCGATAGTCGCGTGGATCTTCGTTTTTTTCCACGTACTTGGCCGCTGCGCCCGGCACGATCTTGATGATCTCCTCCATGATCATGCCTTTCTGGTAGTTTTCGGCCGTATCGCCTACGTTGAACACGTTGGCCCGCACCTTCTCCTCGGGCGATTCGAGCGTAAGTACGGCAGAGCCGGCCAGATCTTCCACGTGGCAGTACGGCCGCCAGAACTGAGCGCCCCAGATCTCCTGCACTTGCCCCAGGGCGACGTTGCGCGTGAACTCGTTGACCGTGAGGTCGAAGCGGATGCGCGGCGAAAAGCCGTAAACGGTGGAGAACCGCAAGGAGGTCGCGCACATATCGGAGTCCTTTTTCTTATTCAACAGGTAATCTTCGTACGCCACCTTCAACTCGGCGTACAACGACACGGGACGCAGCTCGGAATCCTCTTTTACGAACGCGCTGGGATCCGCCATCTTTCCGTAGTTGCTGCAGGTAGAAGCAAAGACAAAGCGCTTGACGCCGGCCGCCTCCGCTTTGTCGAACAAGGCGAGCGAGGCGTCCCAGTTGACGGCGCGCGCTTCGTCGGAAAACTTGGAACAGGCCGGATCGCCGACGATGGCGGCCAGATGCACGATGGAGTCGACGTTCTCGAGCGAGCGGTCGACGGCGGCGATATCGCGAATGTCGCCTTTGAGGAATTCAAAGCGCGGGTGCTGCACGACGTCGTAGAGGGGTTCGCCACCCCATTTGAGCGAGTCGAGCACGCGTACCTGATATCCTTTGTCCAGTAACTGACGTACCAGTACGGAGCCGATATAACCGGCTCCTCCGGTCACTAATACTCTTTGATTCATGTGTTTTTCCTTGGCTTTAGTTTTGTTGATCTTATTTACCCATCTTTTGAGCCGGAATTCCGACGTAAACGCCGGATTCGGTGATATTTTTCGATACGACAGCGCCCATGCCGATCATGACCTCGTCGCAAACCGTCAGTCCTTGCCGGATGGTACTGCCGTTACCCCAATAGACGTGTTTGCCGACGATGCAATCGCCGCTGATACTGACCGCGGCAGTCGTCGTATTGTAATCGCCGATCTGGCAATCGTGCCCGATCGTAGAATAGCAGTTGACCTGTACGTGCTTGCCCAACACGGCATGCACGCTTACCACCGAACCGGCGCAGACCACACAGCCCTCGCCCAAAGTCGACCAGCGGGTGACGTAAGAATTGGGGTGGACCAGCGTTTCGAAGGTCGTGCCGGCCGGCAACTGGTGCACCACCTTTTCGCGCAGCTGGGGATGGCCGATCCCGATCACCGCCGTATGGACACCCGGATCGAACTCCGACTGCGGCCTGACGGGCTTGTCCATGATGGTGCGTTCGCTCCATTCGTGATCGGGCTCCATAAAGCACTCCACTTCAGCAAAACGGCCGATGTCGTCGATCAACCACAGGATCTCCTTGGCAAAGCCCCCGGTGCCGACGATACAGATCTTCTTATTCATGTCGATTGGGTTGTATGTTCTGTTGGAAAGAGGAAGCGCCGGCGCCCGCCACTTCTTCGAGCAGGCGAAGGTACTTCATTGCCAGTACTTCGCGATCGAAATTTTCTTTGGCAAACCGATAGCCGTTCTCGCCTTCCTCGATCCATTTCTTACGATCCGCATCGAGATACTCGCGGATAGTCGCGGCGAAAGCAGCGGGGTCTTCGGGCTCGATATAGCGCCCACAGCCGGCCTGTTCTACGAGCTCGCGCGAAACTCCGTCGATCACCATCAAGACGGGGCGCTTGCAGGCCATATAGTCGAAAGTCTTGTTGGAATAGACGGTCTTGAACGTATCCACTTTTTTCAATACCGAGGTTCCGAAATCGGCCGCCAGGATGTACCGGAAGATCTCCTGCTTGGGCACGGGGTCGAAAAAGAGCACGTTTTGCAGACGAAGTCGCTCGACTTCCTCCTGCAAAACAGGCTTTTGAGCGCCGTCGCCAACCAGCATGAATACTACCTCCGGCCGGTCGCGCAGCAGATCGGCCGTTTCGAGCACCTGTATGAGGTGGTTGGCGATGCCGTGAGCGCCGACATAGATGATCGCCACCTTGTCGGCGATGCCGAGTTTCTTTCGAAAAGCCGATCGGTCAAAGTCGCGCAGGATCTCGTCCGACATGGAGAAGTCGGCGGCATTGGGGATCATCACAACCTTTTCCGGTTCGAGCCCCTTCTTTTCGATCAGCGCCTGCCGAAAAGCCGGAGTCACGACATTGATCCGTCGGGCATAGCGGTAGATGAAGCGCTCGAACCAAAAGGCAAACCGAATGAGCAGCGAATTGGTCAGCATCCCCGTGTCGATGGCCGACTCCGGCCACAGATCGCGCACCTCGAATACCAGTGGTCGGCGTTTGAACAGAGAGAGGAGGTAGGCAGTCACTCCTACGAACAAAGGGGGCGAAGTGGCGACGATCACGTCGTATTTTTCGCGAGCCTTGAACAAGCCGGCATAGGTGCTCGAAACCGTAAAGGAGAAATACCCCAACAATCGCCCCAGAAAACCCTTACTCTGTCCGGCAGCAGCCCGGCTGCGGATCACCGTGCGATTCTCGGAATAGCGGTCGACGTAGGTGTACTTGCCGCGATAGCGCTCGGGGATCTGGCCGGTGGCATGATGCCCCATGCCTGCCAGTACCGTGACGCGATGCCCCTGCTCTTCCCAGATGCGGGTCATCTCGTTAAAACGGGAGCCGCCGGCGTCGTTCTTTTCCAGAAAATTTTGGTGGATGAGCAGGATGTTCATGTTCGTTGGATTTCCGTGTGGATCGTGGCCGTGTGGGTTTGAAACAGGATGGCCGCAGAGGGTTCCTTCTCCCCGTAGCGACCAGAATACCAGGCTTTGCGCCGAACAGGTTCTAACTCCGACCCATTTTCATCGGTCGCCCTGATCCGGAATCCCAAAGATTCAAAATCTTCCGAAATATTCCATACCTGCCAGAGAGGAAGTCCGGTCCGATGTATGACTTCATCCTCGATCTTCCAGATCGGCCGGTTCTTGTACTTGCGCACGCGGCGCCGGTGTACAATATTCCTTCCAAGTTGCCCGAAGGCCCGGATGCTGCCGGCAAATTCCAGAAGATCGTCGGTTTCCTTCCAATCGGTTTGTAA
>JAGQXA010000889.1 GCA_020436865.1 Saprospiraceae bacterium
ATCTCCAGCCGGAGTGCGAATGGGGCGAGAAGGAAAGATGAAAGACTCTTTCTACTGATCTTTCATCTTTCTACTTTCATCTTTCTACTCCCTTACATCGCATTGAGCGCTTTGGCCAGGTAGGTCGTCACAAACGGCAACGCCAGCCAGAACCAGGGCGTAGCAAACTTGAGCAGGGCGATCATCGCTACCAACGAGATCAGGAAGATCACCCAATCCAGCAAAGTTGAACTTTTCGTCTCCATGGAAAGTCGTTTTTTTTGTCGGACGCAAAGGTAGAGAATTGATATGAGATATGAGATATGGGATATGCGTCTCACATCCCATATCTCATATCCCATATCTCTTAATGCACGGCCAGTGCAGCTCTGAAGCGACGCGCTCCCTGCTCGATCTGTAGAAAATACGTTCCCGGCGCCAGCGCGCCCACTTCCACTTCGGTCGTGCCGAAGAGCGCCTGGCGGCTTTGGCGGATCAGGCGGCCGTCGGCTGTGCTCAGGCTCAGCAGGTATTCGCCGCTGTCGTTGTCGGGCAATTGCACGGACACGACTTTCTGTCCGGAAGGCAAGGGGTTGGGAAACAACTTCATTTCCTCCCACTGCCGGTCGGAGGTCGATTGGATCGTGGGGCTGAGCGCTTCGAGCGCATTGATGCGGCCATAGCCGTAGTAAATGTCGAAACCCGGCGTATCCTCTGAAGGTAGACCCACCTGATCTTCGGCCGTATCGTGGAGGATCGTGCGTAAGTCTTCGGGCCCCAGACTTGGGTCCTGAGCCAGCAGCAAGGCGCACAGGCCGGTGACCAGGGGCGTCGCCTGCGAGGTGCCGGCCCAGTAGGTATCGTAATTATTGTTGTTGAGATAGTGCAGGCCGTACATGTAATTTCCGGGGGCCACGACGTCGATATGCGCTCCGTAGTTGCTGCCGCTGCTGGCGCTCCAGGGGAAAGGCACCGTACGGGTATCGTCGGGGCTGGTCGAGCCCACCGCGATCGTGCTTTGGTAGGCGGCCGGGTAGTAGGGCGTATTGCTATTCGTGTTCATCATCGAAACCACCACCGTCGTTCCGTTGAGGTGGGCATAGTCGACTGCATCTTCGAGCGTGGAGGAGAAACCGGAGCCGCCGACCGACATATTGAGCACGCGGGCGCCGTGATCGACCGCGAAGTAGATCGCCTCGGCCCACCAGGTGTAAAATCCGAAGTCGTTGTCGTCGAGGATCTTGAGGGGCATAAGGGTACAATTCCAGTCGACCCCGGCATAGCCGATGCCGTTGTTGCCGCTGGCCGTGGCGATGCCAGCCACATTGGTGCCGTGGCCGTAGGCGTCGTCGGGATCGTTGTCGGTGTAGGCGAAATCCCAGCCGAGTACGTCGTCGGTGTAGCCGTCGGAGTCGTCGTCGATGCCGTTGTTGGGTATTTCGCCGGCATTATTCCAGATGCGGCCTTGAAATTCCGGATGGTTGTAATTGACCCCGTTGTCGAGTACGGCGACGATGATGGACGGATCGCCCGTTTCGACCTCCCAGGCCTCGTCGAGGTCGATGTCGGCATCGATCACCGGCGTTCCCAGGAAGAAAGTGCCGTCGTTGTAGTGCGACCACTGCCGGCCATAGAAAGGGTCGTCGGGAGTCAGTTCGACCGGGCTGCCGGCCGAGGAGCCGCCGTAGTTTCGCTCCACGAACTCGAAAAGGCCGGTCTGCTCGTAGTCGGCCAGCATCTGATCGAGGTCGACTTCGGCGCCGGCCTGTAGCAGAAAGGTTCGCTGCCAGTCGTTGGCCGGCTGCTTTTTCCGGGGAGCAAGCGGACCGATCTTCCGAATGTCGGGCCAGCCGTACTTCTGGCCCAGGGCATCGAGCGCTGGGTTCTGAAAACGGTCTTCGGCTACGGCCTGCTCGGAGGCTGGCGCCGTTTCCGGCAAGAACTTGACCAGGAGCTGGCCGGCTGCGTAGCGGGGCGTTTCCTGCCCGCTCAGGTTGCACCAGAACAGGAGGACGAGGATTGGAAAGGACCACAGTTTTTCCATGGGGACCAGGGTTTTGGATTATTGATCGGATGGATCGGTTATCGTTTGTTCGGATTTTCGGTAAAAGAGCGAGCCGGCGCCGGTGCCAACACCGATGATCACGCGCATGGCCTCTTCGGTACCGACGTCGAGGAACTCGATCTGACTTTCTTCCACATTAAACAGAAAACCGTTGGTAGGGTTGGGCGTGGTAGGCACAAAGACCGTGTAACGTTTGTCGGCATGCTCGGCGGAAATGAAGCCCAGCATGCGCGTGCCGTTGCCGAAGGCGTCGACCAGGATGACCTGCGAGAAGGGACCCTTCTTGGCGCCGGTGAATTGCTGCACCGTTTCTTTGATCGTGTTGTAAAAGGGGAGCCGGTTGAGCAGCTCGCGGTCGAAGTAACCGAAAATGGCCTTCCCCGAACGGGTGCGCACGAAGAGCCCGACCAGAAAACAGAACAGGATGATGATGCCGATGGCGATCAGGCTGAGCAGCAACTCGTTGGTGATCTGTCCAAAATCGAGAATATTCGTCAGCGGCCGGATGATGCGCAGGATGAAGTCGAAAATGAGCTTAACCAACCACACAAATATGGTGATGGGCAAGAGTACCAGCATCCCCCCGATCAGGGTGGTGCGGAAGAAATTATTGACGCGTTTGAGCATGGCAACCGGGTTGTAAAGGGATTCTCTTCCCAAGGTAACGAAAAAAAAGGGCCCGCCTCCGTCTGGGGGCAGGCCCTTTTTTCGTGGTGGAATACTACTGCTTAATGCAGGTCATGGTACAACTGTCGGTGAACCCACCGGAGGCTTGATAGATGATCACCAGAGTATTGCCGGTGATCGATCCGCTACCGGAGAAGGTCACGCCGTCTTGCGTGTAGTTGAAGGTGATGTTCTCGCCCGAAACCGTGGCCGGAACGTTGACCGTCGTGGCGAAGTTGCCGAAATTTTGGATGAGGATCATGTTCGGAGCAGTTACCGATTCGACGATCGTCACCGAATAGCTGTAGTTGCCGGTCGTACAAGCCTCACTCACCTGGTAGGAACCCAGGAATTTATCGCGGGCATAGGTGCAGGAGCCGTCGTCGACATTGGCGTCTTTGTTGTAGTTCTCGGCGTCGGGATCGGTGCAGCCTTCGGTGTCTTTGTCGCAGGAGGTTCCGACCAGCATCAGGCCGGCCGCCAGGATCAGAAACATGAACCGGGAAGTAAAAGCAAAAGTAAGTCGTTGCATAATGAACAAGGTTTAGAAAAAGTATGAAATGGGGTTGAAACTGTACTACTCCTAATAGATCCAAAGCGGCCGGCGGAACACCGACCGATGGCCGTCCAACAAAACAAAAACATGCCAACCTTTACCGGTCGGCGGCAACTCCAGGGCTCCGTCGACGGGCATCCTGTCTCCGGCGGTCACCCGGCCAAGCCCGTCGACCAGTTCCCAACGATACCGGTTGGCAGACTCCAATCCCGTGCACTGAATGTACTGACCGGCCTCGATCGGATTCGGCAGCAGGCATTCCGGGAGGACCGAAGGTTCCAGGGTTGCGGTAGACACCACTTCCGACCAATAATACGTGATCCGCTGCAGATCGACCCACTCCGCCGCACCGGCGTCCCACTTTTGGAGCACGGTGCCGATCTGATTGCCGGTGATGGCATCGTATGTATAAGCGAGGCGGCGGTGATCGTACCAGACAGACAGATCGCTGTCCCATCGCTGCCGCAATTGCATCTGCTGTACGCCATCCTGATCAAAGCTGTTTTGGTGGCGCTCGAAACCGATCCATTGATCGGTACTCCATACCTCCAGCAACACTTCGACGATCAGGTCGATATCGTAGGTATAGGTCGTACGCCGCACATTCACGAACTCCACCCCATCCCACTTTTGATCGGTCACCCGGATCAGGCGGTCCTGACCGTCGTATTCGTTCAGGAAACTCTGCAACTCCGCCTCGACCCATTCCATCGTCAGCTCATCCCAGGTTTCCAGCTGCACCTGTTCGGGAAAACCCTGGGCGTCGCGCGTATACGTGGAACGCGTGTTGTTCTCCCATACCATCATGGCATCTTTCCACTTCTGTGAAGTGAGCACGCTCAGCAAACCCTCCGGGTCGTATTCGTAGAAATACCAGAAGCGATTGACATATTCGGCCAGATCGGCGTCCCAGTTCTGTTGCAGCCTTTGCAAAAATCTCCCGTCGTCGTTGTACTCCGGGTAATAAGTGCGGTTATTGGGCGCCCAGCTTGCTTCGACCGGATCGTAGGATTCCAGATAGACCGAATCGAGTACGTACTGGGGGTCGTTCTGACTGAAGGCCGACTGGACAACACCGAAGAGGAACAAGCCTAGCAACAGAACGTTCGGGGGGATCGGAACTCGCTTCATGAGATGTGAATTCGTTGTTTGCGCACGGAAATTACAAACTTTCTTCCGTTCCCTTTGCTTTTTGGCGCGGAAAGGTGCCGGCCGCAATCCTCGGCGATCGTCCCCGCCTTAGCGATCGAGGATCCAGGCGCCCAGTTCCTTCGCCAGAGCCTTACGCGAGCCTTTGAAGGAATGACCGCAGCCGAACTCGCGAAGGATCGCACCGGCCCCTTCGGCGTGCAATTCGCGGTAGTAGGTCTGTATGTGATCCTCCAGGTCTACCAGCTCGTCCACCATGCCGGCGCCGAGCCAGACGTCTCGATCGCGCAGCCGCGGGGCGGCCTGTATCAGGTCGTAATCGTCGGCATAATACCAGAGTTCCTGAATAGCCGCTCCACCGGCGAAATACACTTTGCCCTCGGGTACTTGCAGCGTTTCCAGCCAATCGTAGAGCTTCTGGTAATAGGCCTCGTCGGTCGCCGTCTGCCGGGCCAGCAGGGCCAGGTCGGGCCCCGCAATGCTAGCCACGCGCCCCACTTCCGGATGGTTCGAGGCATAGATCAGGCCCATGGCTCCGCCAAAGCCGTGTCCGCCCAGCACGAGTCGCGCCGTATCGATCTGGAAGACGCTCATGACCACGGGATGGTGCATGTAAGCCCAAGCCCCTTCGATGTCTGCCAGTACGCTTTCGAGCGTCAGGATACCCAGGCTCTTACGCGTGCCGCGATAGTTGAAGGTGAAAACGTTGATCCCCTGATCCGGCAAATGCCGGGCCAGATCGAGCACATCCATGTCGGAGTCGGGAAACTCCTGCAGCAGGAGAATGGTCGGTCGGGGGCCCTCCCCTTTTCCCTCGTAGAAGAAACCGATGATCTGTACGCTGTCGGCCTGGAAGGCCACTTCGGCGACCTCCTG
>JAGQXA010000021.1 GCA_020436865.1 Saprospiraceae bacterium
CGCAAACTCAAGGCCGAAGGTTATCGCAACTTCGCTCTGGCCACCTCCGCCGAACTCGACCTGCGCGACCAACGCGCCGTGAATGACTTCTTTGCCGCCGAACGCCCCGATCATGTTTTCCTGGCCGCCGCCAAAGTGGGCGGTATTCTGGCGAACAATACCTACCGGGCCGAGTTCATCTACGACAATTTGCTGATCGAAGCTAACATTATACACGCAGCATATACCGTTGGCGCGCAGAAGCTTTTGTTCCTCGGATCTTCCTGCATCTATCCGAAAATGGCGCCGCAGCCCCTCCGGGAAGACTATCTTCTCACCGGTCCGCTCGAGGCGACCAACCAGCCCTATGCCATCGCCAAGATCGCCGGCATCGAACTCTGCGACGCCTACCGGGCTCAGCATGGCTGCAATTTCATTTCGGTGATGCCGACCAACCTGTATGGTCCGAACGACAATTACGACCTGCAAACTTCCCATGTGCTGCCGGCCCTGATCCGCAAATTCCACGAAGCCAGGAAAGAAGGTCGTCCGGCCGTAACCCTGTGGGGCAGCGGCCGCCCGCGCCGCGAGTTTCTACATGTCGACGACCTGGCAGCCGCCTGCTATTTTCTCATGCAGACTTACAGCGAACCTGGCCTTGTCAATATCGGTACCGGTGAAGATATTCCGATCAAAGACCTGGCCATGCTGATCAGGGAGATCGTCGGCTACGAGGGCGACATCGAGCACGACCTCTCCAAACCCGACGGCACTCCGCGCAAGCTTCTCGATGTGAGCAAGCTCAAAGCGGCCGGCTGGCAAGCGACCATCTCCCTGGAAGCCGGCATCCGCCAGGTGTACGCCGGCCTGCAAGGCGAAGATTGGTATTAGTAGGAATCAACGGCGGTCGTCCGACCGCTAAAAAGATATCACATGAACCATCGACACACTTATGTAGCCATCATGGCCGGGGGCATCGGCTCGCGCTTTTGGCCGGCCAGCCGTACCGGGCGACCCAAACAATTTCTCGACATTCTGGGCGTCGGCAAGTCGCTGATCCGCCTTACCTTCGAGCGATTCCTCAAGCTCACCACGGCCGATCGGATCTATGTCGTGACCAACGGGCAGTACCGCGATCTGGTCAAAGAGCATCTGCCGGAAATTTCCGATAACCAGATCCTCTGCGAACCCTCGCGCAACAATACGGCGCCCTGCGTAGCCTATACTTCCTTCAAGCTGCATCAGATCGACCCAGAGGCCAATTTTGTGGTGGCCCCTTCCGACCACATCATTCTCGACGAGGCGGCCTTTGTCGGCTATTTGGAAAAGGCCTTGGCATTTACCGCCCGGGAGGATGCCCTCGTCACGCTCGGGATCCAACCCACCCGCCCCGATACGGGCTACGGCTACATCAAGTTCGAACAGGAGCAGATCGATGGCGTGCACAGGGTCCGGCAATTCACCGAAAAGCCTCAACTCGACAAGGCCAGAGCCTTCGTAGCTGGCGGCGACTACCTCTGGAATGCCGGTATCTTCGTTTGGCGCGCGAGCTCCATCCTCGATGCCTTCCATCGCCACGCCCGCGAGATCTACGACATTCTGGCGCCCGGCCGAGACGAGTACAACACGGCCGGCGAACAGGCTTTTATCGATGCGCACTATCCGCGTACGCCCAGCATCTCGATCGATTACGCGATCATGGAAAAGGCGGCCAATGTGTACACGATCCCATCGAGTTTCGGCTGGTCGGACCTGGGCACCTGGGCCTCCCTCCATGCCGAGTCGGAAAAGGATGCCCATGGCAATGTGATCAACGGCAATCCGGTGCTGGCCTTCGATACGGCCGATTGCCTGGTGCGGACGCCCGCCGGCAAGCTGGTCGTACTGAAAGATCTCCACGATTTCATCGTGGTCGACGAGGGCGACGTACTCCTGATCTTCCCCAAATCCAAGGAACAAGAGATCAAGCAGGTCACCCAACAGATCGAAAGAGAATTGGGCGATCGCTTTCTCTAAATCTTCGGCCATTGGCAGCGCACCGCCTTTTTTCCCATACCGACCCTTCGCCGCCGCCGCGCATCTTCCTGGCAGCCAATAGCGCCTGGAACCTGTTACACTATCGCCGTCCGCTGATCGAGGCCATGCGCCAGGAAGGCTGGGAGGTGGTGGGACTGGTTCCCGATCCGCCGACCGGAGAAGAGTTGTTGTCGCGCTGGCAAAGGGTGCCGTACTTGCGCGGACAGGCGCGATCGCCTCTCGACGATCTGCGTGCCTTGCGCGGCTTTTTCAATATTTATCGCCGCGAGAAACCCGACCTGGCCCTGCATTTCACTATCAAGCCCAATATCTTCGGCGGCCTGGCCGCTCGCCTCGCCGGCATGCCGGCAATACCGACGCTGACCGGCCTGGGCTATACGGCGCTTCACCCAACGGGCGCCAATCGGCTGGTACCCTTCCTGTATCGCCAGGCCTTTGCCCGGGCGCCCTGGGTAGTCGTGCAGAATGAAGACGACCGCGACTGGCTTCTAACCCGGCAATTGATCCGCCCGGAGCAGTGTCGGCTGATCCGCGGTTCGGGGGTCGATACCGAGCGGTTTCAGCCGCAGGATACTCTCCGGACATCGGCGACGCCATTGGTGTGCCTGTACATCGGGCGACTGCTAGAGGACAAAGGAGTGCTGGAGTTGATCGAGGCCGTTGGCAACTTGCGTGCTTCCGGGCTCGATCTCGAATGCCGTTTTCTGGGTGATCCGAGCCACGCCAACCCATCTGCCATCCCGGAAAGCAGCTTCCGGCGTATGATCGACCGGGAGGGGTTCCGCTATCTCGGACCGGCCGAAGATGTGCGGCCAGCGCTGGCCGTCGCCGATCTACTCGTATTGCCCTCGTATCGAGAAGGTACGCCGCGGGCCGTGCTGGAGGCCATGGCCATGGGTATACCGGTCATTACGACCGATGTGGCCGGTTGCCGCCAAACGGTAGATCCCGGACGAACCGGCCTGCTCGTCCCTCCCGCCGATGCCCGGGCGCTCGAAGACGCCATCCGGCAAATGGCGGTCATGACGAACGAAAAGCGCCAGGCCATGGGCCGGGCCGGCCGCGAAAAGGTGATTCGCGAGTTCGACCAGCGGATCGTCGTCAGCCAGTATCTCGAACTGATCTCCACTTATGTCCGACCGTAGTCATAGCGAACAGGTTCGCCGGTTCTTCGATGCCCTTGCTCCTACCTACCGTGATCGCTACGGAAAAACACAACCCTTCCTGGCCTATTTCCACCGGCAACGGCTGGAAGAGGCCACCCGGCCGTTTTCCTTCACCGGAAAACGCGTGCTCGATATCGGCGCCGGTACCGGACAACTCTACGAATTTCTATTGGAGAAGGAACCGGCGATCGACTACTATGCCTGCGATCTGTCGGTCGAAATGAAAAAGCACAGCCGGGTGCCGCCGGAGCGCTACTTTGTGGGCCAGGCGACCGCCCTTCACTTTCCGGTAGATGATTTCGATCTGGTCTTTGTGTTGGGCGTGACGACTTACCTTTCCCGTTCGGAAAACGACCAGCTGTTGCAGTGGATCGTCGCCCATTTAAGGCCCGGAGGGCAGGCAGTGCTCAGCTTTACTCACCGGAGATCGCTCGATTATCAGCTTCGCCGACTCTTCCGGGCTTTCGGATGGGGTCGGAAAGACGGCCGGAGCCTCCTGTTGGGTCAGCGCTTTCCCATCAGCGCCTTTTCTCTTCCCGAAGCCCGCACCCTGATGAACGACCAGTTTCAGGTCGAACAGGTCGCTTGGCTCAACCAAACCATCTTTCCTTTCAACCGCCTCTTCCCCCGCTGGTCGATCTGGCTGGCTCGCCGATGGCGTCGGCCCGCCCCTTGGGCAAGTTCCGATTTCCTACTTTTCTTGAGCAGACAGCAGTAGTTGTCCGTATTGACGGGCGATGGACGGAGGAGATAGCCGTTCGGCAATCATTCTTCGTTGGTCGTCTGGAAGCCTGCGTCCGAAATGCTCCCGCAGGAATGTCCGACAACGCTGCAATTCTTTCTCCGAAGGCTGTTTTTCCAACACCGGCACTTGCAGTAGCAACGGATGTCCGGCAAGAAACTGCGAAAACGTATCGCTTTCGATCTGGGTCAGGTTGATGATGGGTTTTCCAGCCAACCAGTAGTCGGCGCTTTTGCTGGGCAATTGAAAATCAGACCGGTTGCCGAGATTCACGAGAAAATCCATCTGGTCCATGGCTGCCGGCACCTCCGATCTGGGAAGAAGTCCGTGCAAGGTCACCCGAGCCTGCAGATCGGCGAATTCTCCGAGAGAAGGGCGGATCGACTCGAACAGTTCGCCGTACAAATGCAGCTGAAGTTGCGGTTCCAGGCGCAGCAGTTCCCGGAACCATTCCAGTAAAGGGGCGGGCATTCGAACCCCGGGGAAGAAACTGCCGAAATAACCCAGATGCCAGGAGGAGGTAGCAGAACGCCCGGCGGTTAGCTCTACCGGCCATTGCGACGACATGGGCGGAATTACTGCGATCTCCCGGGGATGTCCGGGAAAAACTTCATCGTATAGGCGCCGGGCGCCTTCGTTGGTCACGACTGTCCGGTCGGCCGTTCTTAGCACAGCCTCTTCGGCCCGGCGGTTCCGGCGCCGGTAAAGCGCTTGATTGTTGAGTGGGTGCAGGGGTTGCAAAGCAAACGGGTCGCCGGTGTCGGCCAACCAGAATAAGCCCGGAAATTTCCCCTTGAGTTTTCTTCCGATCCAGTGAGCGGTGAAGGGAAGCGATACGCTTACCAGGGCATCGAAGGCATGCCTCTGCTGTAGGCTTCGCGCCTTGAGCCAGGCCGGCCGGAACCACCAAAAGGCGTCGTCTGGCCAATACCACGACCGGAGCAGGATCCGGTTGAGCGGATCCAAAGGAATTCTGGTCGGGGCAACGCCTCGCCAAGGCAATGGGCCTTCCTGCCTCGCGCCCAGCTTACCTCTTAAAAGGAGTTCCTTAGCCGAATTGAATCCCACCCGGTGTACCCTGACCCCGTTGAGGTCGTGTTCGTCCGGCCAATCCGGATTTCGGGAGCACAGCACGTGTACTTCCCATCCCGAGCGGGCCCAATGCTCGGCGATCTGCGTCCAGCGGTACGCTCGCGGATTGGTGTAGGGAAAGTAGTATGGAGCCAGGATCAGTACGCGCAAGCCGGGGTATAAAGTTTGGGATTTGAGAAATGGGATCGTGGACCAAAGGTAAAATTATTGGGGAACAACCTACCTATTTGCCCGGTCCCGGAGAGCCAATACTTCGAGATAACGAGCATGCAGTTGCCGGCCGCAGTCGACTACGTCGAAGCGTTGTTCGACATGGTTGCGGGCGGCACGCGAAAAGTGCTCGTACTCTTCCGGTCCCATGTGGTAAAATCGACGGATGTGCGCCGCTAGAGCATCGACCTCTTTTTCCAAACTTAAAAGGCCCGTCTGCCCATCGACCACCTCGATCGGAATATCGCAGTGGGTAGTGGAAATGACCGGCAAGCCGCTTGCCTGGGCGTCGAGAAGTACGATCGGCGCCCCGCCCTCGCAATCGCCGTCGGCAGCGTGCCGGCTCGGATGGATAAACACTTGAGCAAGCCGCAGAAATTCATGGAATTCGGCATAGGGTACAAAGTCGAGAAAACACACCTTTTCCGCCAGGCCATGCTCAAGTACATAGGTTTCGAGCATTTGGCGCAAGGGGCGGTCGAGGGGTTCGCCCACCAAGGTGAGGCGCATGTTCGGACAGTCGGACATTGCCCGGTGGAACGCTCGTAAGGTGTCGAAATAGCCCTTTTTTTCCGTAAAGGTCGCAGCCTGGAGTAGTTGCAACTCTCCCTTTTTTTTCTTCCGGGAAAAGTAAGGAATGCGCTGCGGCTCGATGCCGAGCGGTTGCCGGAAGATCTTTTCCGGCGAACAGCCCAGACTCTGGAGGATCTCCCTCCCGTGCGGACCTTCGACGAGTACGGCCGCTGCCTGCGTGAACAACTGCCGGTAGTGTTCGAGGTAAACCGGCTGTTGACGCGGTAGTTTCTGATAGTCGTAGCCGTAGAACGAAACGACCAACGGTCGCCCGATCCGTCGGGCCAAAGGCATACAGGCCACGCCCACCTGGGCGAAATGGGCGTGCAGCAGATCGGGCGGGGAGTTCTTCCACTGCCGGTACAGATATTCCTGGTAGAGTGTTCTGGTGGCGCGGGCCAGCAGCCGGTCGAAACGCGTCACTTCCCATTCGCTGTGAAAATGCCGCCATTGAAAGGGCGATCGCCAGACGTGAAAGTCGGCGTTCGCGAAATTGTTGTCGATCACGATCGGGGCGGCGATACCGGTTTCCGTGTCCGGGCAATGCCGGATCAGGTGATAAGCCCAGTTCATGGTGCTGTTGAGGTAGCGATCGAACAGGTGAACGACGTTCATAGGTCGGCATTTCGATTAAAGACACGACGCAGCCAATATTCCAGCGTAGCAGCCCGTCCGATCTGTTCGGCAAAATTGCGGCGACCTGCCAGGTGCGGTTCCAGCCATTTTGTCCGCAGGTCGGCAAGCACGTAATCGGGATAGATCGCCTCGGCCGGATCGAGCAGACTGCGGAAGGTCGCGGCCGACTCTTTCGTACGGATCCAGGCGGGGTAGTCGGTGAAGGTGTAGTTGGGTAACACTCCCAGGCGTTGTTGGACCTGTCGCCATTTTCCCTTCATGACAGCCTTGGAAAGCAAGGTTTTTCGGATGGGCAAGCCCGTGCGCTGCCAGGGGATCTGGTTAAAAAGGGCTGGATAGCGCTCCAGCAAGAAGGCGTTAAACAGGCGGCTGCCGCTTCGGTAGCGGTCGGGTAAGCCATAGAGGAATTCCAGCAAGGCGTGATCGGCGAACGGCAATCGTTGTTCGGTCAGGCAAGCCCACTCGGTCAAGCCGGCTGCCGAGAAACGGCGGATCCGGTTATTGATCAGATAGGGGTCGACTTTGGATAGGTCATAGAAGTCCTGACCGGCCTCGTCGAGTTCGGCGAAGCGCCCAAGGTATTGAGCGGACACGGCAGCCGAAATGCGCTGGCCGGGATGCTCGGACGCGTAGATGCCGCCGAAAGCCACTCCTCCCAGGAAACCGTTCAAATTGATCGAACACCATTGGCGGATCGTTTTCTGATGTTGCGAAAAGTGAAGGTGGAGCAGGTTCTTGAAACCGTCGGTTTTCCAGACGCCCTGCCAACGAGCATCGAGCCAGTTTTCCCCAGACAACAACAAGACGTGGTGCTGCCAGCCCGTTTGTCGGGCCACCCGCTGGGCCAGGCGGAGGTCCCACGACCGCGTCTTCCCGAAGGTGAAGAGCGTCGGAGCGCGCCGCTCTTTCGGAAAGGCAGCGACGATCGCCCGCGAATCGAGTCCGCCGCTTATGGAGATACCTAGCGGCTGTTCGCCGGTACAGCGTTGGCGGACCGCTTTTTCCCAAATCTCTCCGGCGCTAGATACGGCTTCTCTGAAACGGAGATCGACGGGCACTATATCTGACCAGTGCCAATATCGCTCTTTTTGTCCCACACTGCTCTGGCCCACCTTGAAACTCAAGCAGCTGGCCGCCGGCATGCGCTCCACCCCTTCGAACCAGGTGGCGTTGCCCGCTACGAAGCCGAGTTCCAGGAAACAATCGACCGCCGTCCGGTTGATCACCGGAATGAAGTGCGGGAGCGCCAGAAACCCCTTTAGCTCAGAACACCAGGCGAGGTTCTCGCCTTGCTGCCACCAGTACAGGGGCTTGATCCCAAGGCGGTCGGAAAGCAGGTGTAATTCCTGTGTCGTGGAGTCGTACAAGGCCGCGGCGAATTGTCCGTTCGCCCGTCGCAGCAAGTTGCGCAGGCTGTCTTTGTCGAGTGCTTCGGCCAGTATTCCTGCAAACGTTTCCTCCCGGTAGTTATCACTTTTGCGGAGCTCTTCGAGATTGAACACTTCTCCCTCCACCCAGCAATGGACAGCGCCGACCTTTCGGGGCGAAGTGGGCTCTCCTATGACGCCCAAATGCGTGCGCCCGGCGATCACCTTCTCGTCTTCATAAACGGGGTCCTGCCGGTACCCATCGGCATGGGTCAGCAGGTTCAGTCCGCGTTGTAGCACGGCGCCGTCGTTGCCTCCTTTCGTCTTGTTGAATCCGAATAATCCAGGCATTACTTCGTTTGTTTGATCATTTGCCACAGGTGGGTCACCTCCTGCCGGCCGAACAGCCAAAGGCTTCCTGCATACAGCAGAATGCCGGTACAGACCTTCAGGGCGAAACGCCAGGCGACCCCTTCCACTCCTTTTCCCACCAACCACACTCCCACCACCATCGGAAGGCTTAGCACGAGCCACTTGCCGGTCTTTCGCAGCAAGGCACCGTAATCGAGCTTGCCCACGGTCTGCACCAGATAATGCCAGATCCAGGCGATGGTGTAGGCGCCCGTTAGTTGAGCCATGGCGGCCGCTTCAATGGTCGGCCAGAAGGAGAGGAAGGCCCAGAGCAGGCCGGACAAGGCCAGTGTCCAGACGACATTCCAGTAAAAACCGAGGTCTGATCGCCCGCGTGCCAGCAAAATGCCGCCGCCGGGATTGCCCATGGCTTTGGCGATGCCGGTCACGGCCAGGATCGACAAGGTCGTTCCGGCTGCCACCCATTGCGGGCCGTAGAAAAGATACAGAAATTCTTCGGCAACCAGCCCGATCCCGAGCAAGACCGGAATATTGAACAGCATCAGCACGCTGACCGATTGGGTATAATAGCGATTGAGGGTGACAGGGTCGTTCTGCAAGCGGGCATACACGGGAAAAGCCACGCGGGTAATGACCGGGTTGATGCGGGCGATGGGCAGGATGATCAGTTCCCAGGCGATGCTGTACAGGCCCAGCAATTCTGCTCCGAGCAAGCGTCCGATGATCAGTTTGTCGACCTGCGCACTTACCAGATTGGCCATTTGATTGGCCGCCTCGAAGGCGCCGAAACGCACGAGCGAGCGCACGCGACCGATCTGCAAAACCCAGCCTGGTCGGTGCAGCCGGTAGCCCAGGCCGATACTGAGGATGGAATTTATCGTTACTCTTCCCAGGAAACCAATGATCAACGCATAGACGCCTGCGCCTTTCAGCGCCGCAACGACCGAGAGCGCAAATTCCGCCAAATGACCGCTGAGTTGGATGGTGGCCAGGCGATCGAATTGGAGCTTTTTGGCAAATAAGGCCTGGTACTGTAAACCAAGGGGTAGTATGAGAAAGGCCACCCCCGACCAACGCAAGAGCGACGTAAGGCCTTCTTCCTGAAAGAACAGGCCGATCTTTGGCGCCAACAAGGCCAGCAGCCCGAAAGTGCCCAGGCCGAGCAGGAGATTCAGCCAGTAGAGAGTCGATAATTGATCCTGATCGACGGTCTGATCCTGAATGATCGCCTGTGAAAATCCCGCCTGCATCAGGGGGGTAAGAATGCGAATGACTACTAGCACCATGGCCATAAGGCCGAACTCCTCCGGACTTAGCAGATGCGCCAATACGATCATCTGGCCCAACTGGAGCAGCACATTCCCCACAGTGGTGAGGGTCGTCCACTTGACGCTGCGCAAGGCCTGATGTTTTAGGGATGGATCCAAAGCAGATCAAAGATAGTTAGCGGGGGATAGATCCTAGTAGAAAGATGAAAGAACTTAATGGAACCGATCGCCGGAGCGCAGTCGCCAACGCCGCGCCAGTTGGCGGGCTGTCAGTCGCCGAAAGCCCATCTGAAAGGCCTCGAGGCGGACCGCTCCGTCGATGGTCGCTACGGTGATCGCCCGGGTGTCGATGGAGCGGATGCTGCCAGGAGGAAGTCGATCTTCCACCGGTTTGGGTTCGGCTTGTAGAATACGCACCGTCCGGTCTTTCCAGAAGGAAAAGGCCGTGCCGGTGCGCACGATCCGGCAGATCTCTGTGGCTGCTTGCGTTTCCCAGAAGATGCGCGAATCGTCCGGGCGGTTGTTCCGGAACCGGGAAGGGCTTACTCCCTGATTGCAAAGGCGAGGCAGCGCCCCATCGAGCAGCGTGGCTTCGAGGTAGTGGAAGAGTTCGGCCAGCCCTTGCCGGATTCTTTGATAGTGCCGGCGGTAATCGAATCCGCGGATGGAATAACTGACTTGGGCGAGGATGGGGCCTTCATCGATCGTTTCCGTCATGACGTGGGCGGTAATGCCGCTTTCGCGTTCGCCTTGCCGGATAGCCCAGAAGTGAGGGTGAGCGCCGGCATAGGCCGGCAATAGAGAAGGGTGTACGTTGATGCTGTGCTGCTGCGCCACCGACAAAAGCTCGGGGGAAAGGATCTGCGGGAATGCTGCGCACAACAGCCAATTGGGCTTACGCGTGCGCAATTTCTCCAGAAAATCGGGATCGTTCGCATCGTCGGTGCGCCACACGCGACAACGGAGTTTTCGCGCCAGTCGCCATAGGCGCACTTCTGCCCGTAGCTGTGCCAGTCGCTTTTGCATCAGGCCGTAGGTCGAATTCCGTGCCGGTCCGTTGAGCTGCCGGTCGAAAATCTGCCAGCGCGGGTGGCTGGCCACGACGATCAGTTGTGGGCGGAGCCGGCTGTGGATCAGCGCCTCCAGACAATAGAGTCCGAGCAGCGAGCGGTGCCCGCAGAAAAAGACGATCTCGTGCTTTTCCCGGCCGCTCATGAACTACGGAAGAATTGACGTACCTGCTCGACTATGTAACCGGCCTGCTCGTCGCTCAGTGCGTGAAAGAGGGGAAGCCGGAGCAGGCGGCCGCTTTCGCGCGTGGTCCACCGGTCGATCCCCGAAAAA
>JAGQXA010000890.1 GCA_020436865.1 Saprospiraceae bacterium
AAAAATTGGGCAGGTGGAGCTGATAGCTGTTCTGAACAACATACACGTTCTCGAACGGCTGATCGGAGTTGGGCGGCATGACCATCAGCTGATACCCCTGCGCTCCATAAACGGCCGACCACTGAAAGAACCAGCTCAGGGCTTCGCCGCCTTGCGTGCAGCCGTTGTCGAGCGTGCTGCCCAGATAGGGCTGGATCAGTTGCGGAGGATAGTTGTTGTAGTACGTCTGGCTGTTTTGTGCGCCGAGATTCCGGACGCCCGGAAAGATCGTGCCGAAAAGGATCAGAAGGAGGGTTGAACGGATCATCATTTTTGCTTTTGACATGAGTGTTGCGATTTGTCAAAGCAAAGATCAGGGGATCCGTCGCCCGGCTTCTGGAGCTACCTCTCAGTTGACTGGACTATTTTCCCATCCTCGAAAAAATCCTAGCACTATATTCTCATCAGTGAGAATGCAGGTCTGTAAAAGACTGTCAATCAATTTTTTGTAAACGAACTGGGAGATTTCCCATATTCCTTCGAAAAGACCCTTGAAAAGTAGTTCGGATCGGTAAATCCGGTTTCATAGGCCACTTCGGAGACATTGTAGCGGCCGGATTGGAGGAGTGATCTGGCCTTTTCCAGGCGAATGCTGCGGATAAAAAGAGCGGGCGTCTTTCCCGTAAGGGCCTTCAATTTCCGGTAGAGTTGGGCCTGGCTTAAATGGGTTGCCCGGCAGATCTGCTCGGCGCCGAGTTCCGGATTGCCGAGTTCCGCCTCCACGCATTCGTTCACTTTTTGCAGGAACTGCTCTTCCAGGCTCAGCGCCCGAACCGGCGCCTGGGCAGGTACAAACTGGCTGTAGCGCTGCTGCAAGGTTTCGCGGAGCTTCACCATTTGCTCCATGCGCACCAGCAGTTCCTCTTTGTGAAAGGGCTTGCTGAGGTAGGCGTCGGCCCCTTCCTTCAGCCCGATGATCCGATCGTCGGTAGTGGCTTTTGCCGTCAACAGTATGATCGGGATGTGGCTCGTGCGTTGATCGTTCTTCAAGGTGCGAAGCACTTCCAGTCCGTCTTTGACGGGCATCATGACGTCGCTGATGATGACTTCCGGGATCAGTTCCAGCGCCCGCTCGATCCCTTCCTGCCCGTCGTGAGCCAAATGGACCTGGTACTCGTCCTGCACGCAATCGCGGATGTAGGCGGCGATATCCCGGTTATCCTCGATGACCAGCAATTGCCATCTTCCGTCTTCCGGTTCGACGGACGGGGGGGAATGCCTGCCCGCAGGTCGGGAGATCGGGAGCGCCGCGGTGGTAGAGGTCGGTTCCTTTCGCTCTGCCTCCCGCGTGATCGGCAGGTGCACGGTGAAGCGGGTACCTTTCCCGGGAGTGCTCTGCACGCCGATCGTTCCGCCCATCAGTTCTACCAATTCCCTGGTCAGGGCCAGCCCGATGCCGGTGCCTTCGAAGGCCTTCCGAACGCTGGCCGATCTTCCGTGCTCCGCACGACCGACCTGTCCTTCCACCTGGTAGAAGCGATCGAAGATGTGGGGGAGCATTTCCGGCGGGATGCCGATCCCCGTATCCCGTACGGTCAACTCCAGCTGAGGCGGATCGGAATCCAGTTCCACCGCGCGGATCACCACCTGACCGCCGGAGGGCGTGAATTTCAGGGCGTTGGAAACCAGATTGTAGACGACCTGCTGTACCCGCATCTCGTCGAAATCCATCCAGAGTTGTTCCGTTTCGGGATCGAAGACGAGGCGGACCTTCTTTTCCTCCGCATTCGAATAGAAAGACTCTACCAGATAGCGGAGAAAGGGGATGATGTCCCACTGCTGCAGGCGGAGCCGGAGGAGTTGGGCATCCAGCTTCGACAGGTCCATCAGTTGGTTGACGAGGGACAGCAGCTGTTCTCCGTTGTGGTGGATGCGGTGCAGGTCGCTATGGAGGTCTTGTTTCGTTCTCTCCGGTATTTCCCAGGAGTCGCTTCGCTCCTGCAGTTTGTCGGCCATGCCGAGAATGACCGTCAAGGGAGTCCGGAACTCATGCGAAATATTGGTGTAGAGCCTGGTCTTCAATTCGTTCAGGTCGCGCAGCCGGCGGGTTTCCTGCCGGGCCAGGCGACGGGCCATACTGAAGCGGTAGAGGAGGAAGAGGCCGCCCGCCAGCAATAGGAGACAGAGCGCGATGAACC
>JAGQXA010000891.1 GCA_020436865.1 Saprospiraceae bacterium
AAAACGATGGTGGCCCGGTTCTCGATCTTCTCCTCGTTCAGGATGTCGTCGGAAAGGCCGAGGGTGAAATTGACGAAGCCCTCGCCCTCCGGCGAGTTCACGTTCGGCGGCAGGAAGCCCCCGTCGGAATCCCCGACGAGGTCCAAGGTGGCCGGATCGAGAGAGAGGAAACGCCATTTCACTACCTTCTCCGCTTCGTCCAGTTCGCCGACTACGCGCACGATCACCTCTTTTTCAGGGCGCAGGTCGACGTCCATGGCAAATTCCTTCGAATGGGGCAGGGGGAACAGGATCGTGTCGCCCCAGCCGAAGGGACCGAAGGAGAAGTTCTCGAAATCCAGCTTGTGGAAGGTCAGGGTATCCAGGATGACCACCTCCTGGGCCGGCGCCGTGGCCGTGCTTTTGTTCTCAAAACGCACCTGATAGCCCAGCTTCGATTGGCGGGCGATGTAGCCCTCGTCGGTGTAGCCGGGCGTGCCCGCCTTTTCGTTCGGGTCGAACGAGCCGACCGGGTAGTAGAGAATATCCAACCAGCCGACCTGCCGGAAACCGCTGTAGCAGTCGGCATTTTCCTGCGCCGCTTCCACGCCGGAGGTAATGATGGTCAGCATGCCCGTGATGACCGACCCGCCGTACAGCGAGGCCGCACATTCCAGGAGGTTGCTGCCCAGGATCCAGCCCCAGCTGCGGGTGTCGAGATTGTCGAAAGTAGACGGCGTCGGCGGCTCGTCGTTGAGGTAGTCGGAGGCAACGGCCATTGCCCCGGTGAGGCAGGCGACGCCCGGAATGATGCTCGCTCCGGCCTTGACCAGCGCCTTGGCCGCCGAGAGCGCTACGCAGCCTTGCACTTCCGGCGAGAGCGGCGAATGGTAGAAGGGGCCGCTTAGCCACACGTTCAGCGGCACCTGGCTGCTGGTGGCGCCCATTTTCACCCGCAGGGCAATGTCGAAGCTCGACCGGGCCGGCAGGATGGGGAAGTAGAAGGTGTACACCCGGGCGTGATTCGGCTTGCCGAAGAGGGAATCTACCACGACGTAGGGGCCGAGCGCTTCGAGTTCAGCGGCGTGGCCGTGGTCGATCGCCACCTGGGGCGGCAGTACGTGGAGGTTCAGGAAGGCAATGTCGTTGCCCGGCGCCTCGGGGATGGTCACCCAAAGCACTACGCCATGAGCATCTACGTTGGCCTTGTTGCCGATGGTGATGGTCTGCGGCGTCCAGCGGTTGTAGAGGATACGGCCGCCGCCGTTGTAGGTGACGAAAGGCGCCGACGATTCGCCCGGAACGATGCTGAAGGCCTGGGGCAAGATCATTTGCAGGCCGCCATCGTCGATGACGAGGTCCCACAGGCCCACTTCCTGCTGAGCCAGGTCGAAGAGGGCTGTCAGGGTTTTCCCGGCGTCGAAGATCGTTTGCAGGGCCATGATGTCGTCGAAGCCGTTGCGGCGGAGTTTCACCACGCTATTCTGGTTGAAGCCGCCGCCGTATACATAGAGCGTCAGGTAGTCGGTGTTGCCGCCTTCGGTGGGAAAGATCCGCTCGATGCCGTGCACTTCCACCTCTTCGCAGTAGGTGTCGAACATTTCGCCGCCGTAGGCCGTCAGGCAGACATTGTAGATACCCGGCATGGCGTAGGTGAAGCTCGGGTTGACGAACTCGGAGGTTTGTCCGTTGCCGAAATCCCATTCGAAGCTCTCCCCGCCCTAGCTTTCCTGCTGGAAGGCGAAGGTGTTCACGACCTGCGCATAGCCGAAGCGCAGGCCGAGATCGGCGATGCTGGAGGGCGTTGACACTTCCTGGTACATGAGGTGTCCGGTATGGCCGTTGCCACTGAGGTCGGCAATTTCGCCGAAAGGCGACACGGCATTGAAGCGGTAGTAGGCCGCCAGGCCCGGTTCGTCGCCGTTGAGGGAGGTGAAGCGCCCGTCGCGGATGTCTTCGGGCGAGCGGGCGATGCTCCAGCAGCGCAGTTCGTCGAAGCTACCCTCGAAGCCGCTCCACGCGCCGCCGCCGAAGCCGCCGGTGATGCTGCCGAGTATCCAGAGGGCGTCTTGTTGCGTGAGCTCACCCGTAGCGGTGAGTTGGTTGACGACCTGTCCGTTGAGCAGGATCTTGAAATTGCCGGGGCTGCCGTCGTTGGCGTAGGTTACGGCCAGGTGGTTCCAGAAGCCGGGCGCCAGATTTTTGGTGGCGGGCAGGGCGTAGGCGCCGGTCGACGTCATGATCCCGGCCACCGGCTCGCCGGAGGCGCCGGCCCAGAGCTGGAATCCGAGCGGATTGTAGAGGTTCCAGGTGCCGGCCACATATTGGGTGAGCAGTTTTCTCTCCACACCCGGGGCTCCCGGTTTTACCCAAAATTCGATGGTCATGGCCTCTTTGAAATGATCGCCCAGATTAGGGTCGACGATCATGTTGTCGAAGCGATTGATGCCGCTTCCGTCGCCCGGGTTGGGGATGACGGCCATTTCGAGTGCCAGTTCGTCCTGGCCGGGCGTGTTCTCTGCCAGACTGATGCGGCGGTACCAGATGTTGGGGTCGGTGAAAACGCCGGTTTGCGTCCACTCGCCGCCGCCTTCCATCAGCACGTGGAGGAAATCACCGCTGAGGGCCATTCGCGGCCGGCGGCTGTTGGTGAAGCTGTACAGCCCATAGAAGTTGGCCTCCCGATGCAGGCCGTCGGGCAGGAGCTTGCCCACCTTTGGTCCGGTGGACAGGGCGAATGCGCCATTGTCGGTGGGGTCGAAGAGCAGTTGCGGCTCGATCCCGCTATCGAGATGATAACCGCTCGAAGGCGTAAAATCAAGGGGTTCGCCGAAGGTCGCTCCGGCGTCGGCGGATTGGTTGACGTAGAGTTTGTTGTTGCCGGTATTGAAGATGACGTAGACCAGATCGCCCTTTGCGGCGATCGTTTCCAGTCCGCTATGCAGGTAAGTGATCGAGCCGGACACTTTCTGCAAGGGTGTGAAACTCGCCCCCGCATCCGGCGAGTGGCGGACGAATACGGTTGGGGTATTGGTTTCGTCCCAGCCCGACCAAACTGCCCAGACCCGGTTGCCGTCGGCGGCGATCTTGGGGTTATAGCCATTGTTGGAATCGTGAAGCGGGAAAGCGTGGTGTTGTCCGCTCATGGCCGGTTCGGAGATGACCTGGTCGATGAAGTTCTCTCCGCCGTCGGGCGAGCTGAGCAGGTGGAGTTCGAAGTCGTAATTGGCCCAGTAGCCGATGCTTTCCAGGTAGAGCAGGTAGAGGTTTTGCCCGGCGATTGTCAGGCCCGTGAAATCCGAAAAAGTACCGTTGACATCTTCCTTGATCAGCTTGGTTTCAAAGTTGGCGCCATTGTCGTCGGATTTGAGCAGGTAGAGCCATTTATTGGGGACGCAGAAATGGCAGTCTTCCGTCATGAAAATGCGCACCTTATTGCCTTGCGCATCGATGTGCAGGTTGTAGATGGAATAGGGTGTGGAGTAGAGCACTTCAGGCGTTTCGAAGGAAGCTCCGCCATCGGAAGAGCGGAAGTAGACCAACTCCCTGATCGTGCCGAGGTTCCTGCTGGCGATGAGGTGTACGTAGTTGCCGGAAACGGCCATCCGGCGGTAGCGGTTGTCGTAGTCGATATCATTGTCGAGCAGGGTGATCTTGGAGTTCCAGGTCAGGCCGTTGTTTGTGGAGCGGCGGTAGTTGAGCTGTTTGTTCGTGCCGATCCAGGTCAGCCAGGCGGTGTGCACCATGTTGCCGTTGGCGGCGATTTCAGGGTTAAGATCATTGTAGCCGTTGACGGGCTCGCCCATACCTTCGGAGAGGTTGCGCAGCCAGTTGGAGTTTTGTTGGGCCGCCGCCGAAAGGGGGAGCAGGAATCCGGCGAGGACGGCCAGTTTCAGGTAGAGTTTTAGCCATTTCATGGTAAGATAATTTATCAAACGGGCAGGAGGACCCCATTTCGAAGTGAAGAATGTCGGGAGCGGTAGGTCTTGAAATCCCATCGGCGTATGGATCAGACAGTAATAGGTATCCGGTGAGAGGTGGGGTAGGAGAGGGTTAGGGAGAGGCGCGAGGGTAAATTAGTTTTCTTGCTGGTGTTGGCGCAATGATTTTTGTCTGTGTCTTTCGTTTTTTTTCTGAGGTAGGTTGTTGCCTTTGTTTTCTGAGCTGAGTCGAGTGCATTGCGGCTAGTGGTTACGGACTCATCCCCCTGCCCCTTCTCTCACCAGAGAAGGGGAGCTTTTTGAGCTGAATGTCGGAGTTGGGGAGCAGGAGGTTGTTTTCCTTGGCTCGGTTCCGAGGCGGGTTTTCGGTTCTTTTCTGTGCGGAGCCGAGGAGGTTGTAGCTTGGGGTTACGGACTCATCCCCCTGCCCCTTCTCTCACCAGAGAAGGGGAGCTTTCTGAGCTGAATGTCGGGGTTGGAAGCAGGAGGCAATTCCCCTTGGCCCTGTTCCGAGGCGGTTTTGTCATCCCTTCTCCTGATCATGCTAAGGCAGGGTAGTGCGTCAAAAAGAACAATG
>JAGQXA010000892.1 GCA_020436865.1 Saprospiraceae bacterium
GGAAATTCCGGGTCGAGTTCGAGGGCCTTGCGGTAGGACTCGACGGCCTTTTCCTTGTCGCCTTTTCGGTAGTAGGCCTCTCCCAGGCTGTCGTAGACGTTGGCATTATCGGGAAAGAGCTGCACATTGGCTGCGAAGATGTCGATGGCCTCATCGACCTTGTCGAGTTCCAATAGCTGATAACCCAGGCGGTTGAGGTGCATGACGGGAGGCGGGCCGTCTTCCTCTTCGATCATTTTGGGAAATTGTGCGATCATTTCTGCGCGTCCCTTCTCCCGGTACAGTTGGTAGAGGCGATTGGAGAGCGGGAGTTCCGGTTTTTGATAGGGTTGTCCCATCACGACGTCGACCAGGCGTCGCGCCAGCGATTCACCCACCGGTTCGTCGACGTTGGCGAGCACCAGGATCGTCTTGTTCGCGCTTAGAAATTGCACCACCACGGCGCTGACGCCCGGTCCGCCGCCGGCTTCCCCGAACAGACCGTCGGAGGCGAGGAACTCTTTCCAACTCGATTCGGGCTCCTGAAAATTGCTGAACCATAGGAGCTTGTGCTCCGGCTGCAGCAACTGATCGGTGTACAGGAAAGCCTGGAAGAAGGTCAGCAGATCGGCTGCGGTCGAGTACATGCCTCCGTCGGGAGTGGGGTATTCCAGTTGAGAAGTGAAATCGGACTTCTCGCCGGTCGGCCAGAAGCGATAGCTATGGGCCACCCCTTGCAGGTTTTCGGCGATGTCGTAGTGGATGTCGTTCAGACCGAGAGGGCGTAGGATGTCTTCCGCCAGCAAAGCCTCGTATTGCTTACCGGTGACCTTTTCGAGAATGGCCCCGAGAACGATGTAGCCGTAGTTGGAGTACGACTCCTCGGCGCCCGGTTCGAACAGGAGCGGCGCTTCCCGAAGGAGAGGCAGGATGTCGTTGATGTCGCGGTAGCTCCGCAGGTTGTCCAGATATTCCGGGGTGAAGAGGTCGGGAAATCCGGCCGTGTGCGAGAGGATGTGTCGCAGGGTGATCTTCTTTGCCGTCGCTGCCGGAAATCCGAGCCCGAATTTTTCCAGACGGTCGTCGAACGAAAGCTTCCCGCGCTCGATCTGCTGCATCACCAGAATAGCGGTAAAGAGCTTGTTGATCGACCCGATCCGGAACTTGGCGTCGGGCGTATTGGCAAGGCCTTTTTCCTGATCGGCATAACCGAAGCCTTTTTGATAAACGGGCTTACCACTTTCGGCGATCACGACGACCCCGGAAAACCAGTTCAGGTCGAGGTATTCCTGCACGAGCCGGTCGACCCGTTGTTCGAGGTCGCCCGTTGCGGAAGGCTGGGCGCTTAGGTGAAGGCCGACACACAGGCTGAAGAACAAGAGATGGATTCGCATGATACTTTGATTTGGTGAACAATGCGTGCAAGGTAAAGGGATGAACTTCGGCGGTCAACCGGCATGGGAGCAATGGCGCCGGGAGTTGGACGAATGATAGGAATCCTGTGATCTGCCGAAATTTGGCGCTTGCTCCCAAAATACCGGGTGTTGATCACAGAGCGCTTGGAGGTCTGCCGCGGAATACCTAAACTCGTACCCCATGAAGCCCTGGCTCCGGATCGTCTTGGAAATCGCGTTGCATCTCGCCTTTTGGGGGACCTGTTTCTGGATCCTCATGAGCGCGTTTGCCTTCACGCAAATGGAGGTCTTCGAGCAGAACGGCCTGCGCCGGGAGGTGTATTCGGTCGACTACCGGGCCAGTTACTTCTTCTTTGCTGCCCTGCTCGCCAAGGCCGCTTTGGTGTATAGCAATGCTTTTTGGCTGCTGCCCCGTTATCTGCGGCATCGCCGGATAGGCCGCTATTTTGCCGAGCTGGCCCTGGCTCTGGCAGCAATGATCGCGCTTGAATTAAGCTTCAACCTGGCTTTTAGCCGGTTCGTTGAAGGGTATTCGCTGGCTTTTGTCCGGCAGTTCGGCGGACTCAATTTCGTGCTGCTGCTCACTTTGGGCGGCTTGTCGGTTGCTTATCGCTTTACCCTCGAGTGGCGTCGCAGCGAGCGGCTGAAGGCCCGTTTGCTGGAAGAGAAACTCGGCGCCGAGCTGAACTACCTGAAAACCCAGATCCACCCACACTTCCTTTTCAATACCTTGAACAACCTCTTTGCCCTGGCCGAACGCGAGCGGCAAAGTGAGTTGGCCCACGGCATTGCCGGACTGGCGGAACTGATGCGCTACATGCTCTATGACGGTCGCCTGGACCGGGTTCTTCTGGAAAAGGAAGTACAGGTATTGCAGAGCATCGTCGAGGTTCATCAGCTGCGGTTCTCGGAAGAGGACGAGCTGGTGGTCAGCACCGAGGTGGAGGGACGCTATCGCGGCCGGACCATCGCGCCTTTGCTGCTGGTTCCCTTCGTAGAGAATGCCTTTAAGCATGGCGTCAGGCCCGGACGGAGTTCCTTCATTCGCATTCGCCTGGAAGTGCGGGAACGGACATTGTCGTTCGAGGTCGTCAATTCCGATCACGGCGACGATCCTTCACCCCATGCCGTTGCTTCCGGCATCGGGCTGGAGAACGTGCGGCGGAGGCTGGAGTTGCTGTATCCCGGCCGTCATTCGCTCTCGACCGGCCGGCATGGCGATCGGTATGAGATCAAACTCGAGGTACAATTAGATTGAACGCAAAGCCCTACCTTTAAGCATCATGGATCCAGCTTTGATCACGGCCATTGCAGTCGACGACGAGCCCAGGGCTCTGGAGGTGCTTCGGTTGCACGCGGACAAGGTGCCCTACCTTCGCCTGGAGCGATCGTTCCGGCGTCCGCTGGAAGCCCTGGAATACCTGCGCCGGCATCCGGTCGATCTGATCTTTCTGGATATCAATATGCCGGAGCTGTCGGGACTGGATTTTCGGGCCTTGATCGGGCCGGTTCCGTTGATCGTTTTCACGACGGCCTATTCGGAGTATGCCGTCGCCGGCTTCGAGCAGCAGGCGCTCGATTACCTCGTGAAACCGATCCGTTTTGAGCGCTTTCTGCGGGCGGCCATGCGGGCGCAGGAGCAGTTGGCGAAAGGAACGACTCCTGCTTCACCGGTAGACCCATTGCCGCAGCGACAGATCTTCGTCAAAAGCGGTTCGAAACACTACCGGCTATCCGTCGCAGAGATCCGGTACGTTTCGAAAGATGGCAATTATGTCTTTTTCCATACCGCCGACCAGCGCATTATGTCCCGCCTGACGGTGTCGCAATTGCTGGCCTTGTTGCCGGAGGCCTGGTTCGTACAGATCCACAAGTCGTACATCGTATCCCTCCTCCACGTCGACGTCGTCGAGAACGATCAGGTGATCGTAGCCGGTCAGGCACTTCCGCTAACGAAGACCCATCGCGGGGAACTGGTGCGGCGTTTGGAAGGGGGCGGATAAGGAGTGGCGGCAGGCCTTCTCACCGCTTACTTCCCAGCACCTTGATGTAGTTCGCCCGTTCGAAAGCCGTCGGATCTTCCACTTCTTTTTGGCTTAGGAGGCCCCGGAA
>JAGQXA010000022.1 GCA_020436865.1 Saprospiraceae bacterium
AGTTTTTGCCGCTTGGGCAAGGTGAGCATCTTGTCTTCGACCGTTTGCCGGTACAGGGCGGTGTCGTTCAGGCGTTCGAGCAACTTCGCCAGTTCGGCCTCGAGCAGTTCGACGCGGTCGGAAAAAGGAAGGGCCGGGTGCACGTTCTTGCGGTTCAGGCGTTGAACCTCCTCTTGCACCACGGCGTTGATCTGGCCGCGCCATTCCAGCAGGACTTGCTCGAAGCGGTCGAGTTCCCGGGAGATCCGGTCGATCTGCCCACCCTCCGCAGAGGAGAAAGTGAAATCGAAATAGGGCTTTTGGGCAAAAACTTCGCGAAGGTGGTCATATCCGACAGCGATGCTTTCCTTAGCTTCCAGCACCTTCTTCGCCTTATCGGAAAAGAGGCTTTTCAGCTTGAGCGACGACCGGCCACCTTCTAGGAAGCCCTCGCCGTATTGCCGCGAATGGTCGGCGATCGAGTCGCGCAAGTGCCGCGCTCTGGAGGAAAGCTGGATGTAGTACTGGTCGAAGTGGTCGGCCAGCTTAATGGCATATTCGTCGGTGCAGGTAATGTAACGATGGTGCAGGTTTTTCACTTCCCACAGCAGTGCCTCCAGGTTTTCCCGCACGAACCGCAGTCCGTCCTCTTTCGAACGGAGGAGGAAGATGTCGGGATGCAGGTTTACCAGTGGATGTCGGAGGGTACGGATGTGATGGAAGAGCGGCTTCGACTGGCCGATGTCGCGGCGAATGGTCTGCAGTTCGTCGAAATCGAAGGAAAAGTCGGTCGGGGCTAGTTGACTTCCCAGCAATTCCTTCCCGGCAATGCGATTGTTGTGCAGGAAGTGTCCGACGAGGTCGGTCCAGTTAGCTTCTCCATGCACTTTGCGCCTTACCTGGCCATAGCCCTGTTCCAGATTTTGCTGCTGGCGAAGGCACTTGCCCAGCAGGAGCCGGTATTGTCCTTCTTCGAAGGGCAGGGTAGGGGCCGGTCGGTCGGGCAGGGTGCGCAGCAGGTCGACGAGCAGCGACTTATCGGCGATACCGTCTTTCAACAGGTAGCTGTAGGTTCCCAGTCCGTGGTCGAATAAAGCGTCTTGTACCTTCTGCAGTTTCCCGACCCGGTCGGATACCACCAGACTTTTCTTGCCGTTCGATAGGGCATTCGAAAGGAACTGGATCAGAAAATGAGACTTACCGGACCGAGGTTTTCCGGTCACGAGCGTCGTTCGTCTGCTCAGGGCCGATTGAAAGGCCGATTGCTGCATGGGGTTGAGCGGAAGCCAGCCAAAGGGGGGCGGAGCTACGATCGGCTCTCCCTCTTCCACAAATAACTTCCGCAACTCGTCGGGTTCGGGCTCCCGGATCGGCAACTGGGGTGGATACAGACCGATCACCCCCGACCAATGCAGGTGCCAGCCCGGCGGCAATTGGTCGAGTTCTGCCAAAACCGGAAAAGGATCCAGGACCGGAACCTCTGCTTCTGCTTCTTCGGCAAAGGTCGATTGTAGTTCCCGGAAGAGGGTCTGCCATTCCTTCAAATTGCGCGCGGCCGGTCTTCGCAGGCGGCCTATCAGTTCGGCCGAAACCTCCGATGGCTCTTCTTCCAGGAGTTGCAGGCACTCGAGATTGACCAGCGGCCGCCGATCGCGATCGGGCCTCAGGGTCCAATGGTGAATGCGGTTGATGCTGGGCTCCAGTTGCAGGGGCCAGATGAAGAGGGGATAGGAGCCGACCCGTTCGCCCTCACGTCGATGTAACAGCGGGTACCCGAGGGCAAGCAGTCGAGGCCCGACATTGCGTTCGATGTTGCGCGCTTCGAAGTACAAGTGCATGATGTTCTTGGCCAGATGCTCGGCCGCTTCAAAAGGCGCTTCGCCTTCGCCCCCCTGCAAGAACAGGGTCAGCAGGCGCCGACCATACTGCTCATCGTTGACATCCAGCCGGGAAAGGTCGGCCCGGTCGAGATAGTGGGGGAAAGCATGCCGGTAGATTCCGGGTTGCGAAGGAGCTTGGCGGTTTCTCATGTTGCAATGCGACTTGTTTGGTCAGATCGGTCGTTTCAAATATACCAATTCCTGGATTACCGCCAACCAAAGACCCCGGCAAACGCCAAACACGCTCTGGAATTCCGTCTTTTACCGGTTGAGCTTGAAGAGCGTCGACAAATTGTTGGCGATCTTCGGAAAATTTTGTAAAATTTACGGGAAAGGAAAGACAGGAGCCTCCATGTCCTGCTCTCCTGCAAAGAAGATTCGAACATGCCTCCCTCCATTGCAGTCATAGTAACCGATGCCGACCGGCGGATCCTTTGGGTCAACGAGGATTTCTCGGAGATCACCGGCTATACCTTGATGGATGTGGTCGGAAAGAAACCGGGCAAGGTATTGCAGGGCCCGGATTCGGAGAAAGGGGCCATCCGGCGTATTCGCAAGGGGCTGGACGCCCAGATCCCCCTGAAGGAAGAGATCACCAATTATCGCAAGAACGGCGAGGCGTATTGTTGCCGGCTCGTGATCCATCCGATCTTCAATGAAGATAATGTGTTGACCAATTTCATCGCCTTTGAGGTCGACGGCGACGAAACCGACGATTCGGACCTTCCACTGCTGCAACTGAAGAACAAGTATCAGTCCAGCAGCCTGAAGGGAAAGGAGGCGGCCCGCCTGTTCTCAGCCCTGCAACAGCTGATGGAAGAAGAACGCCTGTACCGCGACCCAAAGCTCAATCTTCGGCAGTTATCCGATCGCCTCAAGACCAACACGAAGTATCTCTCGCAGGTCGTCAACCTGCATGGAGGGGGAAATTTGCAGTCCTTCTTGAATTCTTACCGCATCGAGGAGGCCAAGCAAAAGTTGATCCAGCGGCAATTCGGCAACCTCACCCTCTATGGTATTGCGATGCAGTGCGGGTTCAAGAACAAGTCGACCTTCTACAAGGTCTTTAAGCAACTAACGGGCAAGACGCCGCTGGAATTTGTCCGCCATCGGCGAGAACAGGAACGGTAAGCAGGTATGGGTACGGATTCTTGAAAGCAGACCACCGCATAACCGAAAGCCGTTGATCTCTTCGGCCGTTCTCTGCAAATTGAGTGTACAAACAAAAAACATCGAATGAGCAAGATCCGCGACCTGATAGAACTGGGTTTTCTCCTGGGGGGACACTCCGAGCCCCAATACCGCGCCATCATGCAGAAACGGCGATATCATCCGGTCGATCAGGGTTCGATCGACCGGGAACTGGCCCGGGTACGCAAGAAACTCCACGATGCCCGGCAAGGTCCGGGAGAAGGAGCCGCTTCGCTGCAGCTTTGATCAATTGCCGCCGCCGACCATGCCGCCGCCGACCTTCTTTCCGTTCTCGTAGTCGTACTCGACGGTCAGTTCTCCTTGCTCATTGAAGAAGCGGAACTTACCGTGCTCCTTCCCATCTTTGAACTCTACCTGCTGCTGGACGACGTCCGAATTCTCATGGTACTTGGTAAAGGTACCGTGGAGCAGGCCATTCTTGTAGTGATGCTCTTCGGTAATGCGCCCGTACTTGTTTTTCACGAAGCGGCCTTCCAGCTTCCCGTAGGCATACTGGGCCATCTCCTCCATTTGGCCGCGCACGGTGTAGGTGGTGTGCAGGCCGTGTAACTCACCGTCGACGTAGTTGGAGATATCCTTGGGAAAGTTGTTGTCGTCACTGTAGTACAGCACCCACTCGCCGGTTTTCTTGCCGTCGCGCAAGAATCCTTCCTCCTGCAAGATACCATTGACCGTGCGGGTGAGGTGTTGCAGCCGGGCGCCGTCGATGTTCTCGATCTCGAAGCCTTCCCAGGAAGATCCGGAATCGCCGCCCGGAGTAGCGGTTTCCTGCGTACATCCGAAGAATAGGGCGATCACGAGCAGCAAAGCGAATTGTCTCATATTTTTGCTTTTTTTTGCGGAAACTGCGATCGGGCATCGCGCCCAATGCCGTGCAAATTTAGACGCAAACCGCTTTGATGAGCGAATTTTGACGATGATTTTTACCCCGTGCAGAAGGCCGGAAACGAACAAACCCACCATACGCCCGGCCCGGCAGGCGAAAATTAGGCGGTCCGAATTTTCATTTTTTTAAAAAACCACTAAATTTGCCGCCTATCCACTTCCGGTCTGCCGGATCTTCCTTTTCTTCTTACTCTGGTTCCGGAAGTCTCACAGGGGTAGCATTAGGAGTTTGCCTTAAGCTATTTACTGAACGTACCGGTCGCAGAATGCAGGCGGTTCCAATGCCTGAAACGCTGCGGCGAGAACCCGGAAACTTATGGATATCAAGATCCAACACCTTACGAAAAGTTACGGTTTTCAGAAGGCGGTTGACGACATCTCCTTTTCCGTTTCGACCGGAGAGATACTGGGCTTCCTCGGCCCCAATGGCGCCGGCAAGACCACCACGATGAAAATGATCACCAATTACATCCCCATGGATACGGGAGAGGTGCTCATCGATGGCCGGTCGGTGCAGACGGGAGAGATGCAGCGCCACATCGGCTATCTGCCGGAAAACAACCCGCTCTATCCGGAGATGCCGGTCATGGATTACCTCGCTTTCTGCGCGGCCCTGCAGCGCGTGCCGAAGGCCGATATCCCACAGCGCGTGCGCGAGATGGTGCGGGTCTGCGGCCTGGATATCGAGAAACACAAGAAGATCGGAGAATTGTCGAAAGGGTATCGACAGCGCGTCGGTTTGGCCCAGGCGATGATCCACGACCCGGCCATTCTGATCCTCGACGAGCCTACGACCGGCCTCGACCCGAACCAGATCGTCGAGATCCGCGAACTGATCCGGCAGCTGGGCCGGCAAAAAACGGTCATTCTCAGTACCCACATCCTGCCGGAGGTGGAAGTTACCTGCGATCGCATTTTGATCATTAACCGCGGCAAGATCGTGGCCGACGGCACCGCCGAAACGCTGCGCGCACAGGCGCAAGGCCAGCAGGTGCTGCACGCCCGGATCGAAGACGGCGAGCCTGGCGAGATACTGCAGGCCCTGCAAGCCCTGCCGTCGGTGGCGCTGGTCGATTTTCTGGACGGCGCAGCCGGCTCGGGCTTTCTGATCGAAAGCCGACCGAACCAGTCCTCGAACCGGGCCGTGTTCCAGCTTTGCGTTCAGCGCAAGTGGACCCTCTGCGAGTTGATCCCCTTCGAGACGCGCCTGGAAGACATTTTCCGTAATCTCACGATGAATTAACCTAAACGATTGGATATGAATCCGGTATGGACCATCGCCAAACGCGAACTGGGCTCCTTTTTCGATTCGCTGGTCGCCTACCTCCTGCTCGTGGCCTTCCTGGCCTTTAGCGGGATCATGACCTGGCTGGCGGGCAACGACATCTTCTACCGGGGGCAGGCCGACCTGCTGGTGTTTTTCTACAACGCCGCCTACTATTCGCTCTTTCTCTTCATCCCCGCGCTCACCATGCGCATGATGGCGGAGGAGAAACGAGCCGGCACGATCGAGCTACTGCTCACCAAGTCGATCTCGAACCGGCAGCTGGTGGTCGGGAAGTTCGTGGCCTGTTTCCTGCTATTGGCCATTGGGATCTTGTTCACTTTACCCTATTACATCACGGTTTCGTACCTCGGCGAAGTCGACCACGGGGCCATCCTGTGCGGGTATTGCGGTCTATTGCTCATGAGCGCCGCCTATATTGCCATCGGCCTCTTTGCCAGCAGCCTGACGGGGAATCAGATCGTGGCCTTTCTGGTCAGTCTGGTCATCGGCGGACTCTTCTTTTGGATCTTCCGCTTTATCGGCAGCTACGGTAGCGGTTTCTTCGCTAGCGTGTTCACCTACCTCGACTTTTTCGGGCATTACGAGTCGATCGTTCGCGGGGTGCTCGATAGTAAGGACCTGGTGTTTTTCCTTTCGGTGACGGCCCTGGCGCTGCTCTTGGCCGAATTGCAGATCGCCCGCCGAGGCTAGGGCGGTGAAATAAAAGTCAGAACTATGAAAAGCAATCTCCTTACTTCCGTCTTGCTCGTCGTGGCGATCATCGTCATGGTCAACGTGCTGTCCCGGCAGTTCTTCTTCCGGCTCGACCTGACGGCCGACGATCAGTACACGTTGAGCAAGGCCACCAAGGACATATTACGGGAGCTGGAAGAGCCGGTGACCGTCACGGCGTATTTCTCGGAAGACCTGCCGCAGAACATCTCCCGTGCCCGCACCGATTTTCGCGACCTGCTGGTCGAGTATGCCTCGCTGTCGAAGGGCATGCTGAACTACGAGTTCGTGGATCCGGCCGACAACCCGGAACTCGAGCAGGAAGCGGCGCAGAACTACATTCAGCCGGTTCTGCTCAATGTGCGGGAGAAAGACCAGGCCAAACAGCAGAAGGCCTACCTGGGCGCGGTGATCAAACTGGGCGACCAGTCGGAGATCATCCCGTTGATCCAGCCGGGAACGGCGATGGAATACGAGCTGTCGACCAGTATCAAGAAGCTGGCGGTGCGCGACAAACCGGTCGTCGGACTCCTGCAAGGCCACGGCGAGGCCGACCCGTCCTCGCTGTCGCAGGTCGTGCAGGACCTGAGCATCTTGTACCAGGTCGAGCCGATCGACCAAACAGCCGATCCGACCGTCGCTGCCCGCTTCAAAGCGGTGGCGGTGGTGGCCCCGACCGACTCCTTCCCGCCCACTCATTTGCAGGCGCTCGACGATTATCTTGCGCAGGGCGGCAACTTGTTCCTGGCCCTCAATGCCGTACAGGGCAACCTGCAGAATGGACAGGGCACTGCGGTCAGCACCGGCCTGGAAAACTGGTTGCGGGGGCACGGACTCGAGGTAGAGCCCAGTTTTCTGATCGACGAGCGCTGCGGATCCGTTACCGTGCAGCAACGGCAGGGCTTTTTCACGCTGCAAACGCCGGTGAGTTTTCCGTACCTGCCGATATGTGCCGATTTTCCGGACCATCCCATTACCCGGGGCCTGGAGCAGGTCATGTTGCCCTTTGCCAGCCCGCTTCGTTTTCTGGGCGATAGCACGGTGCGCTTTACCGCGATCCTCGAAAGTTCTGCCAGTTCGGGAATCGTGCCGGCGCCGACTACCTTCGACGTGATGGACAAGCAGTGGTCGGATGCAGACTTTCCGCTTTCCAGCATACCTGTCGGCGGCATACTGGAAGGGGTAGCCGGAGGCCGAGGGCGGATCGTCGTGATCGGCGACGGCGACTTTCCGGTCGGAGGGCAGCAAAGTCGCGTCAACAAGGACAACGCCAGCTTGCTCGTGAACAGCATCGATTGGCTGAGCGACGATACCGGTTTGATCGAATTGCGTACGAAGGGCGTTTCGAGTCGCCCGATCGACCAGGCCTATCTGGGCGATGAGGCTCAAGGAAAGCGTACCTTCCTCAAATACCTGAACTTCGGCCTGCCGATCCTGCTGGTGATCCTGATCGGTTTTGTGCGTTTCCAGCGGCAGCAAAGGATCCGCTTGCGCCGCATGCAGGAGCGCTACGCCTGAATTCCTCTGTTCATTCAAACCGGTTAATCATGAACAACAAGTTCCTGTTTCTCCTCCTTTGCGCGCTGATCGGCATCTATCTCGTCAACCGATGGATGTCGGGGAACCGCGATCGCAGTTTTCAAACCGAGTTGATCGCGATCGATACGGCCCGTGTCACCTCTGTGACCATCCTGCCCAAAGGAGGCCAGGCTGCCGATGAAGTTACCCTGAAACGCGAATCCGGCGGCTGGATCGCCAGCAAAGGCGCCGTCAGCACCCGTTCGCCTCAGGACCCCATCGATGCCTTGCTGGCCCAGCTGTCGCTGATCAAGTCGGAGCGCATCGTCGCCAACAAGGAAGAGAAATGGTCGGAATACGAAGTCGGCGAAGGGCAAGGCACGCGCATTCGGGTCTATGCCGGGGAAAAACTGCTGGAAGACTTTATGGTCGGCCGCTTCAACTTCAATCAACAGAACCGGACGATGACCACCTATCTCCGGCTGGACGGCGAGCGGGAAGTGTATGCCGTCGATGGAATGCAAACGATGGGGCTCAATTCGGGCTTCGACACGTACCGCAACCGGCAGGTGCTGGAGCTGGATCCGGCGACGCTCAATCGCTTTAACTGGGAATCTACGAATCCCGATTCGATCTTTCGGGCCGAACGCGTCGACGGCAGTTGGCTGGCCAACGGAGAGAACGTGCTCGACAGCGCTTCGGTGAGCGGATTCCTCCAACCCTTGCAAACGCTTCGCGGAACGGCCTTTGCCGACGACTATCCCGGCGCCCGCGATCGCGCCGAGTATCTGGGCAAGCTCTCCCTATGGCCGCAAGACGGCGACGAGCCGGTCGAGGTCGAGTGTTATTTTGACAGCACCCGTGCGCAGCCCTTCGTGTTCCACTCTTCCTTCAACCCCGACGCCTATTTTGCCAGCGATTCTACAGGACTGTATCGCAGCCTGGTGCAAAAACCGACGGAGTTACTGGGTGTCTGGTAAAGGCCCCCGGCCCCTTGGCCCCATAGATCCTTGGACCCTTTAGCCCTCACCGCGGCCGGAATAACCGCAGGAAGATCGGGAAACACACCGGGCATAATTCCTTGCCGTCTGGCCAGGCCGCCCGAATCTCTGCTAACAGGGCAGGGAGCGGATCTTTCTCCATTTCCCGCAAGTAGTTTCGATAAGCCGACCATGTTTGCAGGTATCCCTCGAGTTGTGAGAGGGACCATTCGTAGCGCATGGAGAATGCACGGTCTACGGGTATTTCGGGAAAAGGGATGGAAATGGAGCGATAATGCGTCTCCACATGCCGCCGCTCGGCATCCCAGAACGGCCCGATGACATTGCGGTAGTAGCGGTCGATGGCGGCATCGATCTCCGGCCTGATGCGGAGGAGGTCGTAGCCCCAAACGGCCAGCAGTGCCCCCGCACGTGCCGTGCGATGCACCTCCGGGAAGAATCGCCCGAAGTCGAACCAGTGAAGGGCCTGAGCGACGACGGTCAGGTCGAAATGCCGGTCGGGAAACGGGGATTGTTCCGCCGGGCACTGCAGGTAGCGAAGGTTGGGATGCCGTGGGGCATGAGCCAACTGCCGCTCGTTGAGGTCGGTTGCACAGACTTCGGAAAAATCAGGCGCTAACGCCAGGGCCGCTTGTCCGTTCCCGGTGCCGCAATCCCAGGCCCGATCCCGATCCGCACAATGGTCGAGAACGAAGTCGTAGAGCGTTTCCGGATAGGAAGGCCGGAACTGCGCGTACAGGCCGGCCTGCTCACCGAAACGGTCCTTCATGTGGCGCTTATTTTGCCAATGCCGGCTGGTGCCCGAACAGCTTTAGGGTACGGACGTGCGAGGCCACTGCCTTCCAGAAGGTCGGATGGTCGTGGTATGGCAGGTTGAACTCCTTGGCCGTTTTGCGGACGATCTCCGACAGATGTTTGTAGTGCACATGGCAGATATGCGGAAACAAGTGGTGTTCCACCTGGAAGTTCAGTCCGCCGACGAACCAGGTGATCAGCCGGTTCTTCCGGGCAAAATTGGCCGTCGTGAGCAGTTGGTGGATAGCCCAGGTATTCTCCATCACGCCACTAGGTTCCGGTTCGTGGTGGCTGGGACCTTCCACGACGTGGGCCAGTTGAAAGACGGTGGTGATCAGCACTCCGCTGACCATGTGCATCAGGACGAAGCCCAGCAGTATTCCCCACCAGGGTGCATCGAGCACCATGAACGGGATCACCAGCGTATAACCGAAGTACACCAGCTTGCCGGCGATCAGCCGGGCCCATTCGATGCCCGGTCGGTGACCGCTCTTTTCCGTCAGGCCCTGTCGGTTGTAGCGGATGAGCTGCACGAAGTCCTTATCGGTGACCCATCCGAGGGTGGCCAGGCTGTACAGGAGAAAAGCATACCAGTGCTGATAGCGATGGATCTTCTTCCATTTGCCGTAAGGCGAAAGGCGCAAGATGGGTTTGTCGTCGATATCTTCGTCGAGTTCGTAGACGTTGGTGTAGGTATGATGGAGCAAATTGTGCTGCATTTTCCAGGTGAAAGAGCTACCGCCCAGTAGCTCCATCGTGTGCCCGAGGATGCGGTTAACGGTAGAGTTCTTGGAATAGGACCCGTGGTTAGAATCGTGCATGACGGAAAAGCCGATGCCCGACATGCCGACGCCCATCACCATGGCGAGCAGCAGCATCGCCCAGCCGGGCAGCCAGCCGGTCAGGATCAGGGCGTACGGAACGAAATAGATCGACAACATGGCGATCGTCTTGACGACCATATGCGTGTTGCCGTTCTTCGAGATATTCTTTTCCTGGAAATACTGATTGACCCGCTGTCGGAGTACGGCAAAGAACTGATTGGTTTCCTGCCGTGGAAATTTAAGTGATACTTGCATGAAAACTTGGTCTGTTAGCAGGCGATGCCTGCGTGTAAAGTAGTTGGTATCGGGAGGCAAAAATACTCCATAGGCCGCGAATTTCCAACCGGGACAGGTTAGCGGTAAGTTAAAAATGGGAACTCCCGTATGGCCGGTGCAGGGCGCCGACGTCTTGGATAGGTGGCGATTACCTGGCCAGTTTGTACTTGTGGGCGATGGTTTCCGCTACCTGCCGGCCGGTTTCAGCGCCGCCGTTCATATAGCCCTGAAAGGCGTCGCTGCAATGCTCCCCGGCAAAATACACGCGCCCGACCGGTTCCATTTCCCAGCCGGAAATGTCGGTCCACTGTCCGGGTCTATAGCAGGCGTAGCTTGCCTGCACGAAGGGATTGTTCGTCCAAAGAGCAGCTTTATGCATCCCGAGGAACTGCTCTTTCGTGCCCGGCAGCGCCTTGTCCAACTCGCCGAGAAAATACTGCACATAGCGGTCGGCGACCTCTTCGCGTTTCCGGAGTTCGCGGGCCGTTTGGGCCACTTCCAGGGAGGTCTTTCCGCCGAGAAAGATGGTGAAGCCGGTGGGGCCGCTATTGCCGTTCTGCATGTGACCGCTGTCCCAGCCATTGTTAATTGTATCGGTGTAGATGAAGCCGGCCTTGGGCGGATCGACCGTTCGCCAGGGGCGGGCCTTCAGGCCCAGGATCAGTTTGTTGTTGGCTCCGTAGCCGAGTTCGTCGATCGATCGCCGTTTGGCTGCCGGCATCTTTTTGAGTTGAAGATCGATCGATCGGAGTATGGTGAACGGCAGGGTCAATACGACGATATCTGCCTTTACTTCCTGCTGACCTTCGAAGACCAGGGTGTAGGACTTACGTTCCTGGCGCAGGGCAGTCAGCCGGTGTTCGAAATGAACCTGATCCTTCAGGCGCTCATACAGTTCGTCGGTGATCCGTTGGTTGCCGCCGACGATCTTGAAGCGCTCGTCGCTGTCGCCGAATACCTGAAAGCCGTGTGAGGTGTCGAGTCCGATGAGATCGATCAGGTTAAGTGCCGACTGCTCGGCCGCTTCCAGTCCGAACTCGGCCAGGTAGGCGCCGATGAGGAGGTCTTGTACCCATTTGCTGCAGTACAGCCGTCGCACGTATTCCTCGAGCGAGGTGCGGTCCAGCTTTTCGCAGGCCGGCGTATCGTAGTTCTCTCCGCAGGAGGCGCGGTCTTTCTCCAGTTGCGGCACGACCTTGCGGAATTCCTCGATCAGTTCTTCTTCGGTATAAAAGCGTTCGTCGAAGCGGTATACGTCCTTGACGACCTTGCCCGTATCGAAATCGGGTTTATTGTCGAGTAATTTCAATCCGAATTCTTTGGCCAGATTGAGCATGTCCTCATGGTTGGTATCGATGAATTCGGCGCCAAACTCTGTGGTCAGCCCTGGGCCGAACTCATCGTGGCGCGAGTACATTCGTCCGCCGGCTCTCTTATCGCCCTCGTAGATCTGGGCCGTCACGCCCATTTTCTTCAGGACATAGGCGCAATGCAGGCCGGCGATGCCGGCGCCGACGATCGCGATGGAGGGGGTACGCTTGAGCCCGGCCGGCACTTCCAGGAGTGATTGGCCGGCTCCCCCCCGTCCGAACACTGCCGGTGGCAGGGTCGAGGCGATGCCGACCGTGGCGGCGGTACGGGTCAGTTCGCGGAGGAATTTCCGCCGGGTCCACTCATCGGTTTGGGAGAGTTGAACGGCGGTTTGGGGGTCGAGCCCGGGATAGCGATTCACCAGGGCGGCTTTGCGGATCGCGCGGAGCAGCGATCGCAATACGGGGGACTTGGGTTGGCTCATGTGTAGGTGGTTAAGGCTGTCAAGATACACAAAAGCCTTTGTTCCAAGCCACTCTTTTTTAGGAGCGCCGGAGCCGGATGTCCGGCGCTAGATCACTCTGCCGCAAGCTATCGTGGCGGATATCTTCGAACGACTCGATCGTCAGGCGCGAAGGAGGTACTTGCAGCTTCTTGTCGAGGGTCTCCGAACATCTTTGAAACTGGCGGATGGCCTGATCCCGCATACCGGCGGCCCAATAGGAGCGCATTAGTTTGCGGTGCGCCCATTCGTAGCAATCGTCGACTTCCAGGATCTTCCGGAAGATATTGATGGCGAAGTGATGCTGTTCGTAGCGAACGAAGTATTCTCCCAGGTTCTTCAGCACCACGATGTATTTTTCACGCAAGCGGTCGCGTTCGTCGAGCACCCAATCGGCCCCTTCCAGGTCGAGCAGAAACTCGTCGCGATAGTAGGCAAAAGCGCGGTGATAGGCATAGAGGGCGTCTTCGGTCTTGCCCGCGCGTTCATAGCCGATGGCCTCCTGAAAGTTCTGCAGGAAGAGCGACAGGTCGCTGCTCGCGGCCGGCCCGGGCTGAAAGCAGTAGAGCTGCTGCCGGCAGGTAATGGAGGGATGCTCTTCGCCATTGGCTTCGAGTGCCCGCCGGATGCCGGCCATGGCCACATGCAGGGAATTTCTGGCGCTCGGCAATGGGGTGTCCGGCCAAAAGCGTTCCAGCAGGCGGTCGCGATGGATCGGCCGCCCCTGATGGAAGGCCAGGTAGGCCAGCATGTTTTTCTCCCGCCAGCTCAACTCCAGGGAGGCCTTCCGGCCGGCGACAAACAGACCGAAGGGACCGAAAAAGGTCATCCAGATGGCATTTTGCCCCTTCTCCTCGCTGCACTTCTTTTCTTCAAAAGGTTGATAGACAATACCTAAGTGGGAAGAAGCGTAAATAGCTTCCACCATTTTCTTGCCCAGCTCTTGCAAAATACCCTGGATTTTTCGCACCTTGAACCTGCCATGGTCCAGCACATGCCGTCTGATGTGCGAAAAAAGCCCCTCCAGATCAATAGGTTCCTCCACGCAATCGGTAGCCCCGCTGCGAAAAGCTTCGATGATCTCCGTTTTGGAGGCATGCTGCGACAGGGCGATCAAAGGGAGTTGGGGAAACTGGAGACGCAGTCGCTTCAGCAGGCGAAAGGAAAGCTCCTCGCCGGGATAAAGGCCGACGATCGCAGCGGCAAGAGCGCCGGGAAAACGATCTTCGCAGGCGTTCAGGTCGAGCGGCCGGTGTTCTACGGCAAAGGTGGTCTCATAGGTGTGTTCGCTCTTCCGGACCGGCTGGCGAGCATGCCCGAACCAGAGAACTTTTAGGGGGCTCATAGTGGCTGGGTTTTGGTTTCAGGGGTAAATAGAGCTTATCGCCCTATCGCCACTATATGTTCTTTTTCTTAATCCGTTACCCGAAAAAAGCGACCGATCATGAACATCGACTTTGAAATAGACGGACATCCGCAA
>JAGQXA010000893.1 GCA_020436865.1 Saprospiraceae bacterium
GGAGGGGAGAACGCTTGCCCGTCGGCAGCATTCGCTGGTCGACCGGTATTTGCTCGCAGGGCGGCAGTTGCAGCGACAGTTCGTCGACCGGCCATTCCAGCTTAAAATATGGGTGCCAGCCTACTCCCAGCGGCATGGAGGTCGCCGCCTCGTTCTGTGCAAGCAGCGCTACTTCGAAATCACCTTGCACCGACAAGGTGAAGGCGATCTGCAAGGTAAAAGCAAAGGGGAAGTCGGAGCGGTCGCCGGCATAATCGAAGCGGCACACTGCGCGTACCTGTTCGGCGTCGGCCAGCCATTCGCTCATTTTCATAGCGCTTTGCCAGGCGAAGCCATGGATCGCATTGCCAGTGGCCACGTCGTTCAGGGGAAATCGGTAGCTCTCTCCCTGCCAGGAAAATCGGCCGTCGGCCAGGCGATTGGGAAAAGGGGCAAGTACGGCGCTTTTGGCCCAGTCCAGCCTGTCGAGTTCGGCTGGCTCCCGATAACCGTCGAGGACCGACCTGCCGTGCAGCCACAAGTCCAGCAGCAGCCCGCCCCGTTCGGGTACCAGACTAAACCCATGCTGCGCCTCCGGATGAAAAAACCGATAGGCTTGCCAGGCCCCGAAGGAAAAGGGCTCACATCGAAACATCTGCATCGGTTAGCGGTTCATCTTGATCACCTTCTCCGTCCACTGCCAATCGCTTTGCCGCAGGCGTAGTAAGTAGATGCCGGCGGGCAGTTCGCCCAGCGAAAGCTGGGCCAGGCCGGCGGGCAATAGGCCGAAACGGCGCACGGTCCGCCCGTTCAGATCGAGCAGTTCGGCCTCGACCTCCAGCTCTCCCGAAGTACGCAGGTCGACCTGAAGGGTGGATTGGAAGGGATTGGGAAAGATGCCGATCTCCAATCCGGGAGGCGGCTCCTGTACGGAGGTCAGGGTCGTGATCTCGACCTCCTGCAGCTGAGCGTCGCTGCAACCGTCGGCTCCCACGATCGTCAGGCCGACCTGATAGGTTCCCAGGGCGGCATATTGATGGGTCGGATCCGATTCGTCGCTCGTGGCGCCGTCGCCAAAGTTCCAGTGCCAGGCAGTGGCGCCGGTGGATTGGTCGGTGAAATCGACTACGGCCAGATCTACCGCAGCGGAAAAATCGGCTTCCGGCGTCGTTCCGGCGCCCGTGCTTTCCACGACCACAGGCACGCGGCCGCAGGGCTCGGCATATTCGATCTCCCAGTCGTAGAAATAGTAGTAACGCTGTAGCCCCAGCACGGCGCTGTTGAAGTAGTTGGAGCGCCTGATCCGAACGATGTCGTCGATGATGTAAGGGTATGGGATCTCTCCGATCTCTCCGGAATTATATCCTAGCGGACCACCCAGGTCGAGCGCGAGGGTCATGCCTAGCCCACGTGGAATGACCATGTCGATCTGTATCCGTTGTTCGCCGGATTCGGGCAGGGTCACCACCTTTTGCTTGAGGGTATTGCCCACGTTATCGACCAACTTGATGATGCGCAGGCCGGCGCCGTCGGCATAGACCTTTACCGAACGCAAGGTAAATTCCGCATCGGCGTCGAATACCAGTCCCTCTCCGTTCGGCATCGCTCCGGGCGAGAAGTCGAA
>JAGQXA010000894.1 GCA_020436865.1 Saprospiraceae bacterium
GAGGCCGTAGGGCTCGATACGCTGCAACTGGGCCCGTTCGCGCCCCCGGCCGACTGCGAGGCTCTCGACGGCTACCGGCTGATCAAGGAGATCGTTCCGGAGCCGGGCATCGATCTGGCCGGTCTGAGGGCACAACTGGCGCCGTTTGCCGGCAAGGTCGGCCACTTTCTGCTTTCTCTCGACAAGTCCGGCGCCGACTGGCCGACGCTGCAGAGCGGCAGACAGCCGTTGGGGCCCGCCGACCTTCGGCAGCTCTGTGAGGAATTTCCGGTGATCCTGGCCTTACCCTGCCCGGCCGGTCAACTCGAGGAGTTGCTCGCCCGGATCAGGCCGGCTGCTATCGGCCTGCGCGGCGGGGAAGAGGAAAAGGTCGGCTACAAATCGTTCGACGAGCTCGACGAACTGTTCGAGCTGCTGGCTATAGAGGTCTAGTAAACCGGCCGGGAAGCGGCTCAATTCCCTTTCATGTGCACGTCCACCTGCGGGAACGGGATGTTCACGCCTTCCCGATCGAAGGCCTTCTTCACCTGCTCGTGCATGTAGAAATAGACGTCCCAGTAATCTTCGTGCTTCACCCACACCCGCACGGCGAAATTGACGGAACTGTCGCCCAGTTCCTTGACGAAGATCTCGACGCCGCGGTCGTGCTGAATGGTCGGATTGGCGTCGACCACCTTTTGGATCACGGCGCGAGCGGTATCGATATCGTCGCCATAGCTGATCCCGAAGGTCAGGTCGACCTTGCGCACGCCCGGCGCGGAGAGATTTTCGATCGGACCTCCGGAGATCGCCCCATTCGGCACGATGATGATCCGGTTGTCGAGCGTGGTCAGGATGGTATTGAAGATCTGGATCTCCTTCACCGTGCCGGCATAGCCCTGGGCGACGATGAAATCGCCGGTGCGGTATGGCTTGAAGAACAGGATGAGGACTCCGGCTGCAAAATGGCCGAGCGTACCCTGCAGCGCCAGGCCGATCGCAAAACCGGCGGCGGCGATCAAAGCCACGAAGGAGGCCGTTTCGATGCCCACGATCCCGGCGGCGCTGAACACCACCAGCACCTTCAGCAGCACGTTGACCAAAGTGGTCAGGAAGGGCCGCAGATCGGCGTCGACCTTGGCCTTCTCCATGCTTCTCTTCATCATGCCGACCAGTTGCCGGACGATCCAGAATCCGACGATCAGCACCAATATGGCGCCGACCAGCTTGGGGGCATAGCTAATGGCAAAATCGTAAACTTTAGTGAGGAGGTCGTAATTTTCCATGAAAAAGCGTTTTTTGAGTAAACTTGGAATTGGTTGGCCAAAATTTCGGGGAAATTCTTCTGCTCCCCAAGAATGAGTACAAATTTATTCGCCCGATACCGTCATGGATAGAGAAACCGCCTTACAGAAAATGCAGCGTTATTGCGCGTACCAGGATCGCTGTCATCGCGAAGCGCGCTACAAGTTGGTCGAGCTGGGCGTTTACGGCGACCTGTTGGAAGAGATCCTGGCCGAACTGATCGCCGATAATTTCCTCAACGAAGAGCGCTTTGCCCGCTCCTTTGCCCGCGGCAAGTTCCGACTGAAGAAATGGGGCCGACAACGCATACTGCGCGAACTGAAGCAACGCGATGTTTCCGAATACTGCATCCGGGCCGGCCTTTCGGAGATCGACGAAGAGGAATATCGCGATACCCTCACGCAAGTGCTCGACGACTATTTCGACAAACATCCTCAGGCCAACCTCTTTGCCTTGCGCCAAAAGGCCGTGCAACATGCCGTACGTCGCGGATTCGAACTCCATCTGGCCTGGGAGGCGGCGCAAAAACTGGCGCCTGACTGACCGAAGCCCGCGACGCACACAGCGTTTTGAAAAGTTGTTCGTTATCTTTAGGCTGGCAACCCACCAAACCCCATTCTACAGAAACCTGACTTTTGACTTTTTTTGGTTGCCGCCTTGGGAAAAAATGGTAGATTTTTGTAGCGTCCCGGAGTTTTTCCAGGAGAAAATTTGTTCCACTTTCAGAGAAAAGACTACGTTATGGCTAAGAAAAGACTTACACTACGGCACTTTGAGGCAGCGAAGTTGACGCGCGGGCAGGCCTCCCGCACCAAAGGGGGCTACAAGGAAGTACCCGGTCTGCCCGGCGGCACCGGCTCGGTCGGCCTCATCGATTGGGGAGAGATCGAGATCCGCCTGGTCGGCATGTCGGCATTCGATTCCAAAGACACTTTCCTGCTACGCTTCTTCGGCTGAAGCGATCGCCTGAAATCGCTCTTGTACGACCTGTGCAAAGGGCTTGTCTTCGATCTTGCTATCGATCCAGGCGGTGATGTCGAATAGTTCCAACATCGCCCCCTCCTCCTTACTTTGAAACAGGCCGGCCAGGTCTTCCTTCAAGAGCTGATAGGCCTGTCTCGACTCCTTTCTAGAGGTCCACTTCTGACTATTGCGGATGAAGTTCAGTACTCTCCGTTCGTATTCGCGCACGTGCTCCTGCTTTTTCAGGAAGCGGTAGGTCGAGCGCACCAGCGAATCGAGCAGCATGCTGTTGCCCATTTCGAAATGCACGATCAGATTGAGGATGCGGGCCAGACTTTGCAGGTCTTTTCGCTCAATGTTGCCCGATAGATTCAGCCATTCGTTGAGGTATTCGAGCGCGCGACTGAAATCGCCGCTGCCGAAGCAGATGTAGAAGTACTGGAAAAAGAAGGTATTTTTGCGAAAGGCCGCATCGTCGAAACGCCTTACCTCCTGCTGGTGCTCTTCCAGCACGCGCAGTCCTTCCTCGAAATCGCCCTTGACGATGCAAAAACCGAGCTTGTTCATGTAGTATTGCCGGTGGATCTTCAGCTCGTCGTCGAGCGTGTTCGGCCGGATCTTCCGGAATTTCCTCAGACATTCCTCGACCTCCCCGTACTTTTTCAGCCAGCCGCAGCTAAAGGTCAGGTTGCTCAGGGCGGAAATGTACTCCGACATGTCCTCCTGGAGAAAATGGGGCTGCGATTCCATCAGATCGAGCAAGCGCCGGGAGGTGCGGTAAAAGTGTCCGAAATCCTTTTGCGAGAAATAGTACAGCGAATAGATGCGATGGTATAACACCCGGGCCCGGTGAGTACCCGCCTTTTCTTCCGACGACAGGAGCGGATGCTCGAGGATCTGCCGGAGGGCCAAGGTCTGCACGGCGCTGCGCAGCGAGGCGTCCTTGCGCAAACTGGTCAGCAGTTGCAGAAAGATATTGCGGTAAGCGGCGATGTTCTGCAAGTGCTCGAGGGCGCGTTGCTCTTCCGATTCGATGCGCGGCAATTCGCGGTCGAGGAAGGCGATGTCGGTTTGGGCGTAGGCAATGGCCTTCTCCCAGTTGAGCACTTCCACCAGGGTGTTGAACTGTTCGTATTTGCGCGCCAGCTTGCGGGTCTTGGCCAGCAGGTCCTTACAATCGTCGAACTGCGACCGCTTGTACAACACCCGCACGCTCTGCAGCATGCCTTTCAGGCGAAAGTCGATCGACGAGCGCTCGTCGTATCCCTGCAAACTCTTCAGAATGAGGTCGTACAGATAGGCTTTCAGTTCGGAATACTTTCGCCCTTCGATCGCCGCCGCGCCGTACACTGCCTGCTTCAGGGCCTCCTCGTCGAAAGCCTCCTGCGCCTCGATGGCATCGAACAGGCGCAGGTACTTGCTGTTCTTCTCCTCCTTGCCGGCAAAGAGCTTGAAGTAGCGCTTTTCGCTTCCGGACAGCGAATGCACGAGCCGGAACAACTTATTGGATGGCGTCTTGGGCATCGGGGAACCTCTTTCTGGAAAAACCGATCGCTCCGGCAAAAAGCTGCCGGCCGCCTCCAAAATACAAAATTTAGAAACCTGACATATACTCAAGCGAAAGTGGTTTGGGGATTTCTAAGACGGTCAATCGGCATTCGCTTGAGAATATGCCGACACCGAAGTGGTCAGGGATATCCCAAACCACTTCGGTGTCGATATATTTTCGTTTACTGGTTCGACCAGGAATTATTTTGCCGTTTGGTGTCGGGTAGCCAGCGGTCGGGGTCGAGTTCGATGCCTTTGAGGGTTCCCTTCGGAGCGTGGTCGAACGTCCACTCGCGGGTCTTCAGCCATACTTCGACCGGCAGGCGGATCGTTTCGGGTTCGGCGTCTTCGTAGAGGAAGCGCACCTCCAGGGGGAGGCGCATATTGCCGTGATCTTTCAGTTTGATCCGCCACTGCAACTGACCGTCCTTTTCGATCTCCTCGACCGAGCTGACCGCGAAGTCCACCCAATCGGTATAGTAGAACCAGCTCATCCAGAACCAACTCAGGTCTTCCCCGGCGGCGTTGTTGAAGCAGGCGAACAGGTCGCCCGGCTGCGGGTGCCGGTAGGCCCATTCCCGAATGAACGTCTGAAAGGCATAGTCGAAGCGCTGGGGGCCCAGAATGTACTCCCTAAGCAGCACCATACCCACGGCCGGCTTGAAATAGTAGGCGTCGTAGTATCCGGCGCCGTGGTAATGGTCGGGATAGGTGCTCGAGTTGCGCATAGGCGAGTTGACCAGACGTTCGAGCATCGCCGGGTAGTCGCTGATGTACGAACTGTATTCTCCTTCGTTGAAATACTGGGCCGCGTAGTAGCCCATGAAGGTGGCCAGGCCTTCGTCGATCCAGCCATCGCGCCGCTCGTTGGTACCCACGACCATCGGAAACCAGCAGTGCGCGACTTCGTGGTCGGTAGTGCGCCACAGGGCTTCCCCTCTCCGCGCCGTCGGCACGAAGGTCAGACCGGGATATTCGATCCCCCCCACTCCGCCGGCCACGCTGACCATTTCGGCGAAGGGGTATTCGTACCACATCCGGGAGTAGAATTCGAGCGAACCCTGCAAGTACTCGGTCGACCGGCCAAAGGCTCCTTCTCCGGCGCAGGAAGGCGGGTAGACTGACATGGCCGTCACTTTCCGGCCGCTCGGCATGGTGGCCGCGGCGGCATCCCAGATAAAGGCCCTCGAGCAGGCCCAGGCCACGTCGCGCGTGTTTTCCATACGAAAATGCCAGGTCAGTTTCTCCTTCCCCGCCGGGCGCGTCTGGGCCACTTTGCCCGCCTCATCGGGCGGAATGACAAAAACGGTCTCTGCCGATTTCCGGGCCCGGTCCAGGCGTTGCTGCAGGCGCTGCGGCAACACTTCCGGCGAATTTTGCAGAACGCCGGAACCGACCACGATATATTCGCGCGGCAGGGTGATCCGATAATCGAACGAGCCGAATTCACAGAAGAACTCACCGGCTCCCAGGTAGGGCTCGACATTCCAGCCACGAAGATCGTCATACACGGCCATGCGCGGGTACCACTGCGCCACCTCGTAGATCCAGGCGCCGTTCTCGCGGGTGCGGCCGGTGCGGTCGGCGCCGTATTCCGGTACGCGGAAATGGTATGAAATCCGCAGGGTGATCTTCCCGCCTTGAGCGGCGAGCGGTTGGTTCAGGCGCACCTGTAGGCGTGTGTCTTCTACGAGGAAGGCGTCGAGCCGCGCGGCATCGCCCTCCACTTGCAGATCGTAAATGTCGATCCCCGTGCCCCCGGCCGACTGATGCCGGGCCTCTTCCACTTCGGTGACGGCCGTGGCCCGCGAAGTGGCCTTGAAGGCATTCTGGTCGAGGTGCAGCCAGAGATAAGGGAGTGTCTGCGGACTATTATTGGTGTACGTAATGAGGGCTGTGCCGGTGATCTCGTGCAAAATGGTATCCAGTTCGACCCGCAGATCGTAGTCGGCCCGATTTTGCCAGTAGGCC
>JAGQXA010000895.1 GCA_020436865.1 Saprospiraceae bacterium
ACCATCGATTACCGGCTGTGCAAACGCAATAATTGCCTGTTTCTGAACTGGGTCACGGGCATCTTGCCGCCCTTCGACTTCATCTGCAATTTGAATTTCTGGTCGGATTTCGGCCAATCCGCCTACGTGGCCGTGCACGACGCCCACAATGCCATCCGCTTTTTGCAGGAACATGCCGCCGATTACCATATCGATCCGGAGGCGGTCATTGTCGGGGGGCATAGCGCCGGTGGCTGGACGGCCCTGCACCTGGCCTACCTCGATCAGGACGAGTCCGACAGCATGCCCGGCGGACCGGGGTTCAAGAACCTCTGGGGAGCATTCGAGCCGGTGGACGGCATAATCGGGGTGTTCAACATGGCGGGCGCCTTTTTCGACACGACCTTCATCGACGCCGACGAGGATATTCCGGCCTTCCTGGTGCACGGGACCTGCGACCCCGTCGTCTGCTACGATTTCGACGCCCCTTTCCATTGCAATGCCTCCTATCCGGCCGTGCACGGCTGTGCCGATCTGGCGAGCAGGATGCACCACTTGGGTCACGACTACTACCTCTTCACGGGGATCGGCATGGGCCACGATGTCGACCCATTGTCCGATATCTGGTATCCGGAGTTGCTGCGCTTCCTGCGGGAGACCGTCCTGTGTCAGCAGCCCTTGCAGAAGCACAGTCTGGCTACGCTCGATCCGGTTAGTCTCGAATGTGCCATTCTCGAGGAAGGCAATCTGCAACACACGCATCCCCCTCGGGAGCCGGTCGACCTGCCCCTCTCGGCTCTCTGGGATACTTTACCCTGTGGGTTAGTGATCGCGGTCGGGGAAAGGCCCAAAGAGCCCGCTTGGCAGGTCTTTCCCAACCCATCGGCAAATGGGCAGGTCGTGGTCGAGGCGACTGAGCTGATGGCGATCGAGCTGTATACGCTATCGGGCAGGATGCTCTGGCAGGGAGAGGCAGGTCCAGGAAGATCCATGATCAATTTGCCGCCGCAAGCAGGCGTTTATCTGCTGATCGGGCGGAAACGGAATGGGACCCGTTCGTATCGACGGGTGGTCCGGTTATAGAAAGAAGGTGGAGAGGCTTAGTGCTTCAGGGAGAGGGGGGTAAATGCGGGCGTCCGTTGAAGACGCCCGCGGGTTTTTCGTTTGTGCTTAGAAAACGCGTTCGACCTTCCACTCGAAGTCGTGGGTAGGAACGATATTGCTTTTGCTGGCCATCTTATTGCTGAAATCGGCAATATGGATGCCGGTGTTCTGGACGACCTTGATGGCGCCCGTGTTGCGGTCGACTGCCAGCCAGTGCTGGCCGCTCATTTTCGACTGGATCATCACGCGGGAATAGCCTTGCGAATCGGTGAAATTCACGTAGGCCTTCCAGGTTGCCTGAGCGCGGGCGATGCCGTCCATCGTTTTGATGTCTTTGAAGTAGAAACTCTTACCGTCCCACGCCAGCGCTTTTCCGGTAGGGCCGACGATGAACATTTCCAGCGAGTTGTTTTCGGCATCGAGCGGCACGAAGGTCCAGCGAGTGGAATTCAGATGATCTTCCGGCCCGAGACTGATGCCGTCGGCTTCCGAGGGCGCTGCTTTCGCCTGCAGGCGTTTGGTCGGATTGCCACCCATCTGCAGGAACTTGTCGGACGCGCTTTTGATCCGGCAATTGGCCTGACCCAGCAAGCTCGGGAAAGGGATCACGGAAGCCGTCGGATCGTCGATCAGTTTGATGTCGGGCGAGCCGTCGGGTTTCTTGCCGATGGAGTAGGCGCATTTGCTGCTGCCCTGAATGACCACGACTTTCTTCATGTCGGGCTTATTGGCGGCCAGGCAGGCCACCACTTCTTCGTAGTTGTACACCACGGGCGTGTTTTCGCTGACGGTGTGCCCGATCTGGCAAACGCCGCAGGCGTCGGACATATACAGGTACGACAGAACCTTCTTACAGTTGGTAACCGAGGTGTTGCCGGGTTCGCCGCATTGACCCTGTGCCCGCAGGTTTAGGGGAAAGAGCAGTGCCAGAAAGGAGAGGGGGATCAGAACAGAAGAGACTTTCTTAGTCATGACGTAAAGGGTTTAGGTGATAGAGATTCGAAATTAAGCGAAAGATCCGGGTTTTCCTAATCCGAGCCTTTCGCTTTTCCCGATGATAACGCATCGCATCGCCGGATTGGTATTCCAACTTGTCGATCAGTAAAGCGGGGCGAT
>JAGQXA010000896.1 GCA_020436865.1 Saprospiraceae bacterium
GTCGGCTTCTCGGTGTTCATGATCGTTTTCGAGATCGCCCTGGGCATCATGCTCATCATCGGCGCGCGACCCAAATTCACCTCCTGGGCCTTCTTCCTGCTGGTGGGCTTCTTCACCATCCTGACGGGCTTCACCTACCTCACGGGCTACGTGCCCACCGAGGCCACCTTCTTCGAGTTCTCGAAATGGGTGCCTTTCCAGGAAACCAACATGAAGGTGACCGACTGCGGCTGCTTCGGCGATTTCATCAAGCTCCAGCCGCGCACCTCCTTCTTCAAGGATATCGTCCTGCTCTTCCCGGCCTTCTTCTTCCTTTGGAAACCGGGCAAGATGCACCAGCTCTTCTCAGCCTTTGCCCGCGGGGTGATCGTAGTGCTGGGCGTTGTCGGACTGACCCTCTACTGCATGAGCAACTACGTGTGGGACCTGCCGCATACCGACTTCCGGCCCTTTAAGGAAGGCGTCGACGTGGCCGAACGCAAGGCCCTCGAATCGGAAGCGCTCGACAATGTGGAGATCCTCTTCTACCGGATGACTAACAAAACCACCGGCGAGGTCGTCGAATTGCCGTATGAGCAGTACCTCCAGGAATTCAAGCAGTACCCCAAGGAAGAGTGGACCCTGGAACAGATCAAGACCGAACCGGCCATCCCGCAAACCAAGATCAGCGACTTCGAGATCCAGGACATCGACGGCAACGACGTCACCGACGACATCCTCCTGCAGGAGGGCTACCACTTCCTGATCGTCGCCCACAAGATCCCCGACGAGATCGAGCTGCAAACCCAGACGGTCTACGACACCACCTTCATCGTCGACACCGTCATGCTCACCGAGCTCGACTCCATCGTCTACGTCAAACGCGTCGGCGACGTGAGCTCCACCGAAGTGCAGGTCGAAAAGTACCTCTTCCCCGACTACTACACGCGCCGCTATTCCGAGGTGGTCAACCCGGTGATGGAAGCCGCACAGGCCGCCGGCATACCCGTACTGGCTGTGACCAGCATCGCCGATCCGGCCAAGATCGACGACTTCCGGCACGCCACCCAAAGCGCCTATCCCTTCCACCTCGCCGACGATATTCTGCTCAAAACGATCATCCGCTCCAACCCCGGCATCGTGCTCTGGAAAGACGGTACGGTCGTCAAGAAATGGCACTACAAGCAGTTGCCGTCCTTCGAGCAGATCGAAGCGGCGTATTTGAAGTAGGGGGACTGGATGCTGGATAGGAGCCTTGGCGACAGAGTAAGGAATTATCCAGGATCTAGGAACCAGAATCCAGCATCCAGAATTGGTTTTTAAGAAATTTCGTTTTTCTTTGTACCGAACTTGAACCAACTTTGACGTTACGGCGCCTGCGGACAGGCGAGTTGAAATTATGCTAAGCAGAAGGAACATTCGGATAAAGGTCATGCAGGTGCTCTACTCGATGAGCCGCGATCCCGACCTGAGCAAGAAAGAGGCGTTGCGGCAATACCGGGAAAGTATCAACCGATCCTTTGAACTCTACCTGTTCAACCTCTGGCAATTGGTGCGGGCGGCCGCTTACGCAAAAGAAGACGCGGAGAAGAAAACCAGCAAGCACCTGCCCACCGAGGCCGACAAGCGCTTTACCGCCAAGTTGTGGGAAAACGGATCGGTGCAATCGCTGATGCGCCACAACCAGTTCCGCGGCCTGGTGAGCAGCCTGCAACTCGATTCGAAGCTCGATCAGGACATCACCCGCAAACTCTACGCCGAGTTCTCGACCCATCCGGAATACCTGGAATACCTCGACGAGCAGGAGGATTCGGAGGAAAAGGACAATCAGGTGCTCCTGAACCTCTACAAGACCTGCATGAACAGCGAACTGTTCCTCGACCTCATGGAAGATCATTTCCCGGCCTGGATCGACGACCGCTCGCTGCTCATCGGCAGCATGAAAAAAACGATCAAGGCGCTGCCCGCGACCGACGATTTTCTCGACGAATACAAGCCGACCGAGGAAACCTTCAAGGAGTTTGGCGAAGTGCTGCTCGATCAGGTCATCAGCAAGGATGAGGAACTGCTGGGCTGGATCGAACCCACCCTGAAAAACTGGGATGCCGAACGCGTGGCCGTCGTCGACATGATCCTGCTCAAAATGGCCCTGTGCGAATTAACGGGCTTTCCGACCATTCCGACCAAAGTAACCTTGAATGAGTTCGTAGAAATCTCTAAATTGTACAGCACAGATAAAAGTAAGGACTTTATCAACGGCATCCTCGACCGCCTCCTCAAGAAACTCCACAAGGAGGGCAAGATCAACAAGGAAGGACGCGGCTTGATCGAATAATTGCGACACACACCGAGAAGTATCCCCTCTTAAGTCTGCCGGTACCCGGCGCCCCTGGTACCCCATTGATCATTTTGAAAAAACGCAACGCATGAAACGATTGCTATCCACCTTCTCGTTTGTGTGCCTCCTGGCCCTGGCCGGACTGCAGGCGCAGTATGAGGCCGTGCCCAACGCCCTGGGCGTGCGCATGACCTTCGTCAATTTCCACTATCCAAATATCACGGCCGACGGCAACCGGCTGTTCCGGACCAAGAACTACTCGCCGGGCCTCGAGGTGGAGTACGTTCGCCATATCGGCCGCTACTTCAACGTGGCCCTTCCGCTGACGATCGGCAAGGGCGACCTGCCCATAAATACGGGAAATGCCGACAACGGCAACCTGATCAGCTCCTTCGAAGCGCAGATCCAGATCAAACTGTTCCAGCCCGACAACATTATCTACCCTTACCTCTATACCGGAGCGGGCGGCCTGATCGAACTCGACAACGATCAGCAGTTCGATTTCATGATCCCAGCCGGACTGGGTCTCAACATCCGCATCGGCAACCACTTCTATTGGAGCAATAAGGGCCAGTATACCTTTTCTACGGCCGATCTGCGCGACAACATCCGCTTCAATACCGGCTTCCTGTTCATCCTCGGCCAATACGGCGGCGGCGACAAGGGCGGAAAAGAACCCGACGTGGAGGATACCGACGGCGACGGCGTAAGCGATGTGATGGATGAATGTCCGGAAGTACCCGGCACCGCCGCCACCTTCGGCTGCCCGGATACCGACGGCGACGGTATCGGCGACCCGTCCGATAAATGCCCCACCCTGGCCGGGCCGGCCGAACTCGACGGCTGCCCCGACGCCGATGGCGACGGTGTGACTGATAAAGATGACGACTGCCCGAACCTGGCCGGTCCGCCCTCACTCAACGGCTGCCCGGATACCGACGGCGACGGCATCATCGACCGCGACGACCAATGCCCCACCCTGGCCGGCACGGCGGCCGCCAACGGCTGTCCGGACGCCGATAACGACGGCATTCCCGATAATCTCGATCGCTGCCCGGATGTGGCCGGTCCGGATAGTGCCGGCGGCTGCCCCGACGACGACGGCGACGGCATCGATAACGCGACCGACCGCTGCCCGAATACCGCCGGCCCGGCTACGAGCGACGGCTGCCCGGAGATCAGCGGCGCCGATAAGGAGAAACTGGAACTGGCCAAGCAGGCCGTCGAGTTCGAAACGAGCAACGCCGTTCTGCTACCCGAGTCCTACGCCGTGCTCGACGACATCGCCGACATCCTGCGACGTTATGCCGATTTCAAATTGCGCATCGGCGGCCATACCGATAGCGTCGGCAGCTCACGCACCAATCTGGAGCTGTCCGAACAGCGCGCCAAAGCCTGCTACGACTACCTCGTGAGCAAAGGCATCGATCCGGCCCGCATGTCGTACATCGGCTACGGCGAAACCAAGCCCATCGCCAACAACAAATACAAGGAAGGTCGCGCCCAGAACCGGCGCGTCGAATTCGATCTGTATAACTAAAGAAAATAGCGGTCGGACCGCTTGAAGCGGTCCGACCGCTATTGATCGCCTACGTCACTGCTACACCTTCCCGACACTGCGCCGGATGGCGCCCACGTTCACCAGGTAAAAAGCGGCCGACAGGCCGA
>JAGQXA010000189.1 GCA_020436865.1 Saprospiraceae bacterium
CGATGTGGTCGAAAGTGCCCAGAAAGAAAGCGTTGAAGGGAATGTTGTCGGACTCGGGCGAAAGCATGAGGCGGTCGCGCCAGAAGGGCGCCACGGTCGAGCCGGTCCCTTCGTTGCCGACCGTCCAACTGATGTCGATCGACTGCCCCGAAAAGGCGTTGCCGGGCGCGATCAGGCTCGTCACCTGCAGATCGGGCGGCGGCGTCAGACTGATGTCGATGAGGCCGTAGAAATCGTTGTTGGTTTCGTCGAGCTCTTCGACAAAGCCAAGGTCGTCGGCTACGACGATGAGGTAATAGTCGCCCTCCAGCCCGTCGGGCAGGGTGAAATCGGCCGTTTGCGAATAACCCTCGCCAGGGTTCAGGGCAATGTTATTGTAGGCGGCGCCCAGGTAGGTGTCCTGTGCGTCGAGCAACTGGTCGAACGAGAGGTACACGGCGTCGAACCACTGCACCCCACCGGTGTTGTTCACGCCCTGGTTGACGACTTCCCAGCCGATCTCGACCTCCTGGCCGGAGAAGGGCATTAGCGGAACGCTGATCGACACGACGGCCAGGTCGGGCAGATCGGCGGTGAAGAAGGACAAGTTCGCGCTGCTCAGCTCGGAGCAGACGTTGCGGGCCACGACCTTCCAGCGGTATTCTTCGCCAAATTCCAAAGCCTGGGCATATTGGTAGTTGATCTGGCTGATGCCGGCCACGCTGGGCGCGAGCGGTTCGGGGTCGACGGCCTTCCACAGGTAGAGGTCGTAGGCCTCGGCATTGGCGATGGGCGACCAGGAGAAGTTCAGGGGCGAGGTAACGTTTTCCGTGCCGTCTTCCGGGATCAGGCTGTTGAAGGTGTCGCCCGGGTCGATGGGTACGATGTTGGACAGTTGCACGCTGGCCGTGTCGTTAAAGAGATTGCCTTCGCCGGGCAGCTGCGTGTAGGCGGTCAGTTGGTAGTCGCCCGAAGCCGACAGATCGACCGTGGCGCTCAGCGTATACTCGGCGCTGCCGAGGGCGGGCAGGAAGAACCCGCCCACGTTTTCCACCACCGGCGCTTCGTCGTCGACGCGTACGACCACTTCAAAATTCGTCTGGTCGAGATTGCCGAAGTTGGTCAGTTGCAGGGTTACGCTTTCGGCGGCGCTCAGGCCGCAGTCGGTTTGCGGGGCGAGGATGGCGGTCACCCCGATGTCGTTGGGGAAGGCCACCGGCTGGTTCAGCCATGGGTCGAACAGCACGTGGTCGGTCACGGCATCGCCCTGCCCGCCGGGATTGGCGGTGGGGTGGAACGGGCCCGAAGCGTCACCCCACCAGTTGAGCGTGGCGTCGAGGTCGGCCGTGGTCAAATTTTCCACTCCGTAGGAGATATTATCTTCGAAATTCGATTGATGCACCTCTATTGTGCCTCCTTCCTTCGAGAGGCCCACTTCGTTGCCGGCGAAGTCGCTGCTGTCGACCATGACCGCGGCGCCGGCCAGGGTGACGAGGCCTTTTTTATTCTGGAAAAATGTGCACTGCTCGACGCTGGGCGAACTGTTGTCGATCCGCAGGGCGCCGAAGAGGTCGGGGAACTGATCGCGGAAACCGCCATAGCGAAACTGGCAATAGCGGAAGCGGCTTTCGTCGGCGCCCGGGCCTTGTACGATCAGGCCGTACCAATCCTGGTTCGAGGGCTGAGTGACGCCGTTGTTGGTGTCGCCGCCGATCTCGTCGTCGCGCCAGGAGGTGAACACGATGGGTTCGCCTTGAGTGCCTTCGGCGATCAGTTTGCCCTTGTTGAGCAAGAAGAGGTTGTTGAAGGGGTTGGGTTCCGTGTAGAACTTGAGCGCCACGCCGGGCTGGATGGTGAGGTTGACGTTTTGCTCGAGCGAGAAGCCCAGGTGCACGAAGTAGGGGATATTGTCGATGCCGCTGAAGTTTCGTTTGGGAAGTACATAATCGGCGGGAGTGGTATAGGCGCCCCACAATCCGATGCCGGCGATGGTGTTGGCGTCGATCGTGTTTTCGGAAAAAACGGGATTGGCGCCCAGGGTCATGGCCACCGCCGACCAGCCGCAGTCGAGGAAGGCGTTTTGCTGCACGACCGGACCGGAAGAATCGATCGCCACCACGCCTTCCGAGCACTGGTAGAAGGTACACTGCTCTATGGTGGGAGCGCTGCTGCCGGTAGCGCGCACGGCCCCGTAGTTGGAGGCGCCGCCGAAGTTGTAGAACCCGCCATGCCGGAAGTGGCAATAGGAGAACGAACTGGAGGCCCCGCTCTCGTCGCCGATGATCCAGCCGTACCAGTCGCCGTAAGTCGGCGGGTCGGTATTGCCGTTGTTATCGGTATCGCCACCGACCGTGTCGTCGCGGGCGGAGGTGAAAACGATCGGCTCCTGGGGCGTACCCTCGGCCACGACCGTGCCCGCCACGTCGATGTACAGCTGGTCGAAATTGCGGTAGGCGAACTTCACGATCACGCCCGGCTCGATGGTCAGGCTGACTCCTTCGCCGATGGTCAGCCCTTCGTCGTACACGACGTAGGGCGTTTGCGCGGCGCCCGACAAGGAGGTGGCGCCCAGAGTGTAGTTGCTGCCGGCAGCGTTGTAGTTTAACGCCAGAATGCCGATGCCGTTGTAGGTATTGTTGAGCAGAAGGTTGTTGTCGAAGACAGGTAGGGCCGACAGGTCCATAGCTATCGGGATGGTCGTATTTTCCGCAAAGGAATTGTCCAGGAGGTTGGGCGCGCCTTCCGAGCTGATCACAATACCCGTTTCGTTGGCGGTGAACATACAGTTGCTGACCGTGGGGCTGCTGCCGGCGATCTCGAGAGTGCCGTCGCCGGTGGATAGGTCGTCGCCCCCATAGCGGAACACGCAATACTGGAGCATGGAAGTGCTGCCGCTTTCGGCATTGATGCGGATCCCTTCCCAGTCGCCCGGGTGCGGGCTCACGGCATTGCCGTTGTTGTCGGTATCGCCACCGAAGGCGTCGTCGGCGATATCGGTGAAAACGATCGGCTGTTGGATGGAGCCTTGGGCGATGAGGGTGCCGTTGATCGTCATCAGGTCGTTGGAATCGAAGTAGTCGTGTTTGACGATCACGCCCGGTTCGATGGTGAGCGTTACGCCGGCGCCAATGGTCAGTCCGAAGTTGGTCACGATATAGGCGGCCGTTTGGTTGCCGTTGATCGCGATCGGGCCGAGGGTGTAGCTGTCGCCCGAATTGTTGTAGTTGAGGGCTTCGATGCCGACCCCGTTGCGCAGGTTGTCGACGAAGACGTTGTCGAGGAAGCTCGGCTGGGCGGTAAGGGCCAGCGATACCGGTGGGCGGGTGTTGGCTTCGAAGGTGTTGCCGGAAATGCCAGGGGCGCCGTTGCCGGAGATACTGATGCCTTTTTCATTGCTGAAAAAGGTGCAGTTTTCGACGGTCGGGCTGCTGCCGGCGATCTCCAGGGCTCCGTCGGTATTGCCCTCGTTACCTCCGTAGCGGAACAAGCAGAACTCGAGCGCAGACGTATTGCCGCTGGCGGCATTGATGCGGATCCCCTCCCAGTCGCCCGGATGTGGGCTCACGGCACTGCCGTTGTTGTCGGTATCGCCGCCGAAGGCGTCGTCGGCGATGTCGGTGAAGACGACCGGTTCGAGCGCGGTGCCTTGGGCGATGAGCGTGCCGTTGACGGTCAGGAGGTCGTCGGTGTCGAAATTGTCGTGTTTGATGATCACCCCCGGTTCGATGGTGAGCGTTACGCCGGCTCCGATGGTCAGTCCGGTTTCGTTCACGATATAGGCCACATTGCTGCCGAGGCCGGGCAGGGCGATCTTCGAGAGGGTATAGGTAGCGCCGGTGGCGTTGTAGTTGAAAGCTTCGAGGTTGATCCCGTTGCGCAGGTTGTCGATGAAGATGTTTCCGGAAAAGATCGGCTGCGCGGTGAGGGCCAGTCCGACCGGCGCTACGGTACAGCCTTCGAAGGTGTTGTCGAGGATGGAGGGCGCGCCGTTGCCGAAGATGGAGATGCCCTTTTCGTTGTTGAAGAAGGTACAGTTGCTGACCATCGGGCTGCTGCCGTCGATTTCGAGGCCGGCGTCGCCGACGCCTTTATCGCCTCCGAAGCGGAAGAGGCAATACTCGAGCAGGGAGGAGTTGCCGCTGTTGGCGCCGATGCGGATGCCGCCCCAATCGCCCGCATGCGGCTCGGTGGCGTCGCCGTCGTTGTCGGTATCGCCCCCGTACGCATCGTCGGCGATGTCGGTGAACACGATCGGTTCGAGGGCCGTGCCTTGCGCGATGAGCGTGCCGTTGACCACCATGAGGTCGTTGGAGTCGAAATAGTCGTGTTTGATCACCACGCCCGGCTCGATGGTGAGCGTTACGCCGGTATTGATCGTCAGTCCGCCCTCATCGACGAGGTACGCGATGTTTTCGATCCCGGCGATGTCGAGTTGGCCGAGGGTGTAGCTTTCGCCGCCGGCATTGTAATTGAAGGCCTCGAGGATCACCACCTCGCGGGAATTATTGAGAAAGACCGTGCCCGAGAAGTTTGGCTGGGCGCTGAGGGCCAAACCGATCGGCGCCGTGACATTGGCTTCGAAGGTGTTGTCGATGAATGTCGGGGCGCCGGTTCCGGAAACCACCAGGCCTTTTTCGTTCGAGAAAAATGTGCAATTGCTGATGGTCGGACTGCTGCCCACGATCTCGAGGGCGGCGTCGCCAATACCGTCGTCGCCTCCATATCGGAAGAGGCAATACTCGAGGAGGGAGGAGTTGCCGCTGTTGGCCGTGATGCGGATACCGCCCCAATCGCCGGCATGCGGAGCGGTCGAGTTGCCGTCGCCGTTGGTATCGCCCCCGTACTCGTCGTCGGCGATGTCGGTAAAAACGATCGGCTGCAGGGCCGTGCCTTGCGCCAGGAGCGTGCCGTTGACAGTGAGCGGATCGGTGAAATCGAAGTTGTCGGCCTTGACCACCACGCCCGGCTCGATGGTGAGCGTCGCGCCGTTCGACACCGAGATGTTTTGGGTCAGCACATAGGGGCTGCCGGCTAGATCCCATACGGTGTTTTGGGTAATATTCTGAGAAACAGTGGTTTGCGAAAAGGCTGGGGAGGAAAAACAAAGAACCCATAGGCCTAGCGGGAGGCTGGCGAGGAGTTGGCGCATCGTTTTGTTTTTTGAGATTTTGCGAATGCACCCGTAAAATAAGGGAAAACTCCATGTGCCGAAACCCTTTGCAGGCAGATTGTGCAGAAAACTCTTGCGCAGAAAGGCCTGGTGGATGCTGACATTAATCCACCATTAAGAATAGATGAATTTTCCATCGAGATGCTGCAGGATTGGCAATTGTGACCTATTTTTGAGGAAATACCCGGTCGGGGTTTATCTATCCGGCCGCCCTCTCCCCCCCTTATAGCCAAAGCCTTTCCCTCCCATGAGCTTTTGCTGATAAGAACATTCTGATGGACATAGCGCTCACTTTTGCGGCGATCATAGCCGGAACAGTTGTGTTGTGCCGGTCCTTTACCAAATTGGTTTTCACATGGGTAAGAAGAACAAACCCTACGATCCCACCTGGGATGAAGTGGACTACCGCCCCGGCGAGTTGGGGGATGGGTGTTCCTCCGGCCTGTTATTGCTGCTGTTTGTTTTGCAGGGGGTCGGTTTTGCTTGAGTAGATATTTGTCATGCCAGGCGCCGTTTATTCCAAGCGAATTCTCAAGGGCAGCAGGGCTCCGCTACGGGTCTTGGAGTATTGAGTGGCATCTGTTCCGACCGGTTGGCTGGATGTCTTTTTCACTATGGCATTCCAGTTATGAAAGAGAAAAGGTTCGGTCAATTCCAGGCGGATATTCTGCCAGGACTTAGAGGCATATTTTCGCATCGCCCATTGGGTTTCTCTTCTTTGACTACTGACATCCTCGTACAAGGTGCCGATGATCCGTTCCTTATCGGTAATGGATCCTTGGTCATCTATGTGAACCAATCTCCAGCCACTAGGAAGCAATTGTCTGATCCTTTGCATTTTAGCTTCCTGGTTGGAAGCTTTGTAGGACTCCAGCTGTCCATCTACATAATGACGAGGGTGGTACAGAACCACGTATTCGAAGGGCTCGTAGTAGAGGATGGTCACGGTTTTTAGGTATTCCTCATTACTGTAACTTTTCGGTCTGAAGGTTTCGACCACAAGAATTTGCCCAACCCGGAGATCGTTTACGGTGAGCGGGATCACCTGTCCGGCTAGGGTCACGCCCCTTATTTCGAATTCTCGAACAAAGGTCTTTGAGCTCGCGATATAGACTGCGTCGGGATCCAGCATGCTGGCCTGTTCTCCTTTTGTTTCTAGTAGCCTTAGAACCGTGCTGTAATCGGTGGTTGTCTGAAGTAGCACCTGCGCACTATCCAGGAGCTCGGGTTCTTCTTCAAACGGGAGCACCTGTTTTCCGTTTATTTTGCGCACCAGGAGGCGATTGTAATAATCCTCCAGGTAGTACAATTCGTATTGTTCCTTCTTTAAATAAGGAGCATAGATGGCTTCCAGGCGTTCCAATTGCTGCCTGATATCATCGGTGGGCCCCCAGTCGGGATATTTCCGGATGAAGTCTCTGGCAAGCAATATCGAAGGCGACTTCAGCAAGAAAAGGTACTGACTTTGGCGAAGAGCTTCCGGGTAGTGAGTACTTTCCGGGTATTGGGCGAGGTAGTATCGGTAGGCATCCAGGGTATTCAGCTTTTTAGCTTTTTCGAATTCGAGCGCGGCCAGTTGCTGTCTTGCCTCTTCAACCTGAGGGCTTTCCGGGAATTCCAATAAGAACTTTTGATAGCCGCTAATGGTGCTGACCGACTCGGCCTGTTCAAAGGCGCGCTGATGCAATGATCGGCGGGCCGGATCGACATATTCGCTTTCGGGAAACTGATCCAGAAAGGCCTGGTATGCCTGTACCGTGTTTTGCTCCTTAGCTTCCTCATACCCGAGTTTCACCCTAAGGGCCGACAGGTCGTGCCAGATCGTTATATTGGGGTATTCGTAGAGATAGTAGTTGACTTCAGAAAGGTTCGCCGTTTGTTCCAACTCCCTCAGGAGGTTCTCAGATACACTCTTATCCAGCTCTTCTATGGCCCCGAAGGCGTTCTTGTCATAGACTTTCCGGAACTCCTCCAGTTCCTCCTGGTCCTGCCCGGACAACTTGTGAAGCCGGTCGCTTGCTTTCTTCAGGTGTCCGACGATCGTTCGAAAGTCATCCAAAGAGGGTTGATCCAGGAACCTGGCCAAGGCAAGGCCATAGTGCCCGGTAAGGAGCGAACCATTTTGATCGAGCCCCGATTCAAACTCCGCTATTGCACGCTCATATTGCTCCTTTTCGAGAAAGCGTGCAGCCTTCTTGTAGTTTTGTGCCTTCAGGACGAAAGGGCATAGGGAAATACAGGCGAGGGTTACTAAGAAACGTGTCATAATGTCAAGGTATGCTGGGGAATATTGATCACAGGTTGGCGGGTGAATTTGTGCCGGAAAATACCCG
>JAGQXA010000897.1 GCA_020436865.1 Saprospiraceae bacterium
GGCAGCGTCGACGACGGTAAAAGCACCCTGATCGGCCGGCTGCTTTACGACAGCAAATCCATCTTCGAAGATCAATACGAGGCCGTTAAGCGCACCAGCGAGCGTCGCGGCGAAGAAGGGGTCAATCTGGCCTTATTAACCGACGGCCTGAAGGCCGAGCGAGAACAAGGGATCACGATCGACGTAGCCTATCGTTACTTTTCGACGCCTCGCAGGAAGTTCATCATCGCCGATACGCCGGGCCATATCCAGTACACCCGCAACATGGTTACCGGCGCGTCGACGGCCAATGTAGCCCTGATCCTGATCGATGCCCGCAACGGCGTGGTCGAACAGACCCGCCGCCACGCCATTATCGCTTCCTTGCTGCAGATCCCTCACATGGTGGTGTGCGTCAACAAAATGGACCTCGTCAACTACGATCCCGACATCTACGAAAAGATCCGGGAGGATTTTGAGAGCTTTGCCTCCAAACTCGACGTACACGACATCCATTTCATTCCGATCTCCGCGCTGGTCGGCGACAACATCGTGAACCGTTCGAAGAGAATGGATTGGTACGAAGGGCCTACCTTGCTGTACTACCTCGAGAATGTACATATCGCGAGCGACCACAATTTCATCGACTGCCGCTTTCCGGTGCAATATGTCATTCGGCCCAATACCGACGACTACCACGATTATCGGGGATATTCGGGCCGCATTTCCGGCGGGATCTTCAAGAAAGGCGACGAGGTCATGTTGCTGCCTTCCGGCTTTACGTCCAAAATTGCCAAGATCGATACATTCGACGGCGAGGTGATGGAGGCCTTTCCGCCGATGTCGGCCACCATCCTGTTGGAAGATGACCTCGACCTGAGCCGGGGCGACATGATCGTGCGGGAAAACAATATGCCGCGCTCGGAGCAAGACATCGACATCATGATCTGTTGGTTCAATGAGCGGCCGTTGCAACCCAATGGCAAGTATGCAGTTCTGCATACCACCCGGGAAGCTCGCTGCATCGTCAAGGAAATCCGCTATAAACTCGATATCAATACGTTGCATCGCGACATGGAAGATAAGACCATTCGCATGAACGACATCGCGCGCATTTCCCTGCGTACGACCGTTCCCCTCTTTGTCGACGCCTATCGCAAGAACCGCATCACCGGCAGCGTCATCCTGGTCGACGAAGGAACCAACGAAACGGTAGGGGCCGGGATGGTGATCTGATATACTTTGCTCCCATGCATCTGGCTATCGTCATCTGCTCGAATGGGCTGGGGCATTTCAAGCGGGCCACCGGCCTGCTGCAAGCTCTGGCTGAGGTCCAGTCCGGACTGAAGGTCGACGTTGTTTGCGAAGCCTGGCAACTGGAACGCACCCGCGATTGGGAGAAAGGCCACATCTACCGCGATCCGCGGGTAACGGTCCATACCGGATATCTGACCCCCGGCCCGCAATGGGAAAACGATCCACAAGCCTACCGCGATGGGCGGCTGTTAAGCTGGGAAGACAAGCTGGCCCGGCAGTCCTTTTTGGAAAAGGCCGATCTGGTGATCAGCGATAACCTCGCCGGTATTCTCCGCTACCGCCCGGACGCCATTCTGATGGGTTCCTTTCTTTGGTCGGATATTCTTGGAGAAGCATACGGCTCTTTCCCCGAAGTGGGCGCCTTCGTCGAACGCGAACAAGAATTACTGGAGCGTTTTCGCCCTCCGATGCTTTGCATCGGCGAGATGGCGATGCCTGCCGTTCGACAATTTACCCGGGCAATCGAGATGCCCTGGTTCGGGCAGGATGCCAGGCCCCATCAAGAAAGGCGTTACCGGCGTTTGGCCTTGCTGGCCGGAGCTACTCAGGCTGCGGCCAGGGTACAGGAGCGTCTGTTGCACAGACTTCTCGCCGAAACCGATTGGGAGATCGCCTTGCCAAAACGCGCGATCGATCAGTGGTTGCCGCAAAGATCGCCCGACCGGGTCATCGCCTTCGATTTTAGTCTGGCCGCCTTTGCCCGGTGCACGGCGGCGATCTGCCGGCCCGGCATCGGCACCCTGACCGATTGCATTGTAGCCAATACGCCGATCCTGGCCTTTTACGAAGGCGGCAATCCGGAAATGGCCCATAATGCCCGCCAGCTGGAAACCCTCGGCATCGGAATTGATCTGGGTGGGGAAGAGACTTTGGCAAAGCTGCCGGAATTCCTGGAAACGGAACTCCAGCCGGAAAGGGTGGCAGAGATGGAAGAGTCGCTCCGGGCCAGGCCAACCGACGGACTTCAGCGGGCTGCCCGGTGGATACAAGGGCGATTTGCCGCTCATGAACAATGACAAATCCCGAATCATGTTGACAAAGACCCAACTCGACCCCATTTGCGTGCAGGTTTCGACGACCCTCCTGGAGGTGCTGCGACAGTCGGAACGGGCCGTGAAGCAGGGATTTCCGGCGGGGATCACTCTGGTAGTCGACGAACAAGGCCGGCTGATCGGTACGATCACCGACGGCGATATTCGCCGGGCCAGCCTGAAATATCAGTCGTATGAGGTGTCGGCCGAAAAGGTCATGAACGGCGACCCGATCGCTTTTCCCGATTACTACTCTTTTACCCAGATCCTGGAGGAGTTGCCGCGGGTGCTGACCCGGAAAGGGCGCAGAAGCAGATCCTTTCTGAGCAAGTTGGTGCTGATCGACGACGATCGTCGGCCCACGCGCATTATCGAATATCACCAGCTTTGGGAACAGCGGGTCGCCAACCATCGACATGTCGTCGTGCTCGGTCTCGGATATGTAGGCTTCACCCTCGCCCTCGTGCTGGCCGACCGCGGATTTCGGACTACCGGCTTCGATATCGACGAACGGCGCATAGCCGCTCTGGACCAGGGCGCCA
>JAGQXA010000023.1 GCA_020436865.1 Saprospiraceae bacterium
GAAACCTGTTACTTCGCTCGTAAGATCCGCCGAACCGCCGACGGACGCTATGTGACCATTGGCCTGAAAGGTAGTTTCGAAAACGGACAGGTCATCGACTACATAGGGCTCTATTTCTATTCCGAACAAGGCCAGATCGAAGAAAAGTACTTCTTTGAAGGTACGGAAGCCAGCTACAACCCCATCGACTTCGCCCCTACCGACGACGGCGAGTACATCGTGGTAAGTACCCTCACCGGCGGTTTTCTCCACGTCTTCAAAACCAACATCCAGCAGATCCAGCCACCCGCTGCGGGTTTCACTTTCGAAACGTCAGGCCTGGCCGTATCCTTCACCGACACCTCTTCCCACCAACCTACCTCCTGGCTCTGGTCCTTCGGCGACGGCCTCTCCTCCGACCTCCAGCACCCTGCCCACCTCTTCGCCGAACCCGGCGAATACAACGTTTGTCTGACCGTCGCCAACCAGCACGGCAGCGATACGCTCTGCCAGATCCTCCCCTTGTTGCCCAGCATCCTGAAAGAACCCGCACCCGCATCCCCCTTCCGCCTGTTCCCAAACCCCGCAACCGAGCGGCTGACGCTGCAGATTTTGGATCCGTCCGGTCCAGAGTGGGAACTCGAGATAGTCAATGTCTTTGGACAGCCCCTCTATCGACGACAAGTGCCGGTAGGCGCCCAGGCACTCCCACTCAATATCGAAAGCCTGCCGGCCGGAGTGTATTTCCTGACCCTCCGGTCGGTAAAAGGCCAACACTGGCACTTCGAAGTCCTGAAGGTAGAGTAAGAAGGCGCGATTCGCCAATTTTGGCATATTTTTTGTTGCTCAAAAATTTCCCATTCGAAAAATTTCATATATCTTGCCTTTCGAAACGCGACGAATCTCCCTGCCGATTACTGAATAAGTCTGATTTTACCGTACCCGAAAAGGCAATATACCTGTGTCGATGATCAAGCAGAATCTTAGCCAAAAACTGCTGCAAAAGCTGTCTCCACAGCAGATCCAGCTCATGAAGCTGTTGCAGATCCCCACTGCTACGCTCGAGCAGCGTATCAAGGAGGAACTGGAGGCCAATCCGGCCTTGGAGGAAGGAGGCGAGCAGGACGAACTCTACGAGTTCGGCGACGGAGCAGACGCCCCTGTAGACGACGACTCCTACGGAGAAGGAGATAGCGACGAGATCGGCATCGACGACACCTACGAACTCGACGATTACATCAATGATTATATCGACGACGACCCCGCCAGCTACAAATTGCGCGATCCATCCTATGGCGGCGACGAGGAAGAGAAAACAGTCCCGGTAGCCGTAGAGAACACCTTCCACGACTACCTCGAGCAACAAATGGGCATGCTCGACTTGCAGGACGAGCGCCAGGAAATGGTCGCCCTGCAGATCATCGGCTCGATCGACGAAGACGGCTACCTGCGCCGCGATCCGGAAGCTATCGTCGACGATCTGCTTTTCAGCCAGAACATCCAGACCAACACGGAAGAAGTGCTCGCCCTGCTGCAACAGATCCAGTCGTTCGATCCCGCCGGCGTGGGCGCGCGCGACCTGCAGGAATGCCTCTCCCTCCAGATCCGGCAAAAACTCGATCGCGAAGACGAACTCGACAATCAACGCCGGCAAAGCCTTGCCCTCGCCGGCCGCATCATCGACGAGTTCTTCGACGAATTTACCAAAAAACATTACGAGCGGCTGCAACGTCAGCTGAACCTCGACGAAGATCATCTCAAGGAGGCCATCGACGAGATCCTGCGCCTTAACCCCAAACCGGCCAGTGGATACTCCTCCGGCTCCACGCGCAGCCTCCAGTACATCGTGCCCGACTTCATCATCGTCAACCGCGACGGCGAACTCGAACTGACCCTCAACTCCCGCAACGCACCCGACTTGCGCATTAACGAACAGTACAAAGACATGCTCCGCTCCTACAAGGCCGGCAGCCAAGGTCAACGCACCGATCGCAAAGACAAGGAAGCGGTCATGTTCATCAAGCAGAAGATCGACAGTGCCAAATGGTTCATCGACGCCATCCGGCAGCGGCAGGAAACGATGTTCCGCACCATGTACGCCATCTTGCAATACCAATACGACTTCTTCCTCACCGGCGATTCAAAGAAGCTGCGCCCGATGATCCTCAAAGATATCGCCGACATCACCGGTCTCGACGTATCGACGGTGTCGCGCGTGGCCAACAGCAAATATGTGCAGACCGAGTTCGGCACCAAGCGACTCAAAGACTTTTTCTCGGAAAGCATGCAGAAAGACGACGGCGAAGAAGTATCGACCCTCGAGGTCAAAAAGATTCTCACCGAAATTATCGGCAAGGAAAACAAACGCAAACCTCTGTCCGACGAAAAGCTCAAAGACATGCTGCAAGACAAAGGCTACAACATCGCCCGCCGCACCGTCGCCAAATACCGCGAACAACTCAACATCCCGGTGGCCCGCTTGCGCAAAGAACTCTGATCCGCGCGAGAATAGCGACCGGACCGCTCGGAGCGGTCCGGTCGCTATTCTCACGCGGGCCCTTGAATATTCCCCGAAAAAGACTTATCTTTGCGGTGAGTATCAAAAAGATATGGAGGAGGGAACAAAAGTTCCCTCTTTTTAATTTATAATAGGTGATAGAAAATCAGATCGAAGCGCTGCTGCAGGCGAAGTTTCAGGAAGAAGAATTTCAGGATTGCTTTCTCATCGAGATTTCCTTTCACAAGAACAAGTTGGAAGTTTTTATCGACAGCGACTCCGGTGTGACGTTCCAGAAGTGCCAACAGATCAGCCGCTACCTGGAAGGCGCCATCGACGAGAACGAATGGTTGGGCGATAAATACGTCCTGGAGGTTTCCTCCGCCGGCATCTCCCGCCCCCTGCAACTCAAACGCCAATACCTCAAGAATATCGGACGAAAGCTGGAAGTGACGCCCTTGGAAGGCAAAGCCCAAACGGGGATTCTCTCAGCCGTACAGGACGATTCTATCGTGCTGACGCAGAAGATCAAGGAAAAAGAGGGCAAGCGCAATGTACACAAGACCGTGGAAACGGTCTTCCCCTTGGCGACGATCAAAAAAGCCGTCGTCAAGGTGTCGTTCTAAAGAAAATAAAAGCAAAACCATACGCGGCCCGGCGCCGCTGGAACTTACAACCTTAATCCAATGATGAACCTGGTAGATACCTTTTCGGAATTCAAAGCGGGCAAGAACATTGACCGCCCTACCATGGTGCGGGTGCTCGAAGACGTTTTCCGCACCTTGATCCGGAAGAAATACGGCTCTGACGACAACTTCAACGTCATCGTCAACACCCAACAGGGCGACCTCGAACTGTGGCGCGTCCGCGAGATCGTGCCCGACGGAGAGGTCATGGACGATCGCAGCCAGATCTCCATCTCCGAAGCGCTGTCGATCGACGAAGACTACGAGATCGGCGAAGAATGTTACGAACAGCTGTACCTCGAAGACTTCGGCCGCCGCGCCATCATGGCTGCCCGCCAAACCCTGATCTCCCGGATCATGGAATTGGAAAAAGACGATATCTACCGCCGCTACAGCGACCGGGTCGGCGAGATCGTGCTCGGGGAAGTTCACCAGGTACTCAAGCGCGAGGTGCTCATCCTCGACGACGCCACCGGCAATGAACTGGTACTTCCACGCACCGAAATGATCCGCGGCGATTTCTTCCGCAAAGGCGAAATGGTGCGCGGGGTGATCAAGAAGGTGGAAATGAAGAATAATAACCCAGTCGTGATCGTTTCCCGGACCGATAGCACCTTCCTCGAGAAATTGCTCGAACAGGAAGTGCCCGAGATCGAAGACGGCCTGATCACCGTGCGCAAGATCGTTCGCCTGCCGGGCGACCGCGCCAAAGTGGCCGTCGAATCCTACGACGACCGCATCGACCCGGTCGGCGCCTGTGTGGGAATGAAAGGCTCGCGTATCCACGGCATCGTGCGCGAACTGAACAACGAGAATATCGACATCGTCAACTTCACCAATAACGAAACCCTGTTCATCCAACGGGCTCTGACCCCGGCCAAAGTGAGCAGCATCGACCTCGATACCGAAAACATGCGAGCCTCCGTGTACCTCGAACCCGACCAGGTGTCGCTGGCCATCGGCAAGGGAGGAACGAATATCAAGCTGGCCAGTAAACTGACCGGCTATGAGATCGACGTATACCGGAACGTAGATGAGGTGGAGATCGACGACGTCGACCTCGACGAATTCAGCGACGAACTCGAAAGCTGGGTCATCGACGCCCTGAAAAATATCGGTTGCGATACGGCCCGCAGCGTGCTTGAACTGAGCAAAGAAGAACTGATCCGGCGCACCGACCTCGAGGAAGAAACCATCGACGACGTGCTCAAGATCCTGGCCGCTGAATTCGACGAGGACTGATCCTCGACGAGACAGCCGCAGCCGGCACGCGCCGAATTTGTAGACAAAGAGTTATTGAAACCATAGTTTTCGCCTATCTTTGTGCCGTTCTTTAAGGCAGAAAGATAGCTGAACATCGCCCTGTACGGCAGCAGAACCGCTGCCTCCCTCCTTCAACGCGAAGGAGCTCAGGGTGAAGATCGCGGTAAAGGCTTTACGATGAGTGCATTCTTCCATTAATCGAAAAATTAAGGATATGTAACGCAGACCTCTTGATCGGAAAAGCTTTTGCCTATCTTCTAGAGCTTGTTCAAATTTTGATGATCGAGCGATAGAGAGAAAATTTCATTCTGAACGAAGCGAAAACGCCGGCAATGCCGAAACATCGGCGGCCCGGAACCAACGACGTACAGGATGAAATTCCTCTTGTAGCCGATTGATGATAAAATCTCGAACAAGCTCTTAAACGTCTTAAGAGAGAAAAAACAACTTAATGCCGAAACGTTTAGTTAAGATAGCACAGGAGTTAAATGTAGGAACCGCTACCATTGTTGATTTTCTGACCAGCAATGGGTTCGAGATCGAGAACAAACCTACAGCAAAGGTCTCCGAAGAAATGGAGGCCAAACTGCTGAAGGAGTTCCAGAAGTCGATTGCTATCAAGGAAAAGGCCGATCAACTGATCATCGGTAATCGCCCGACCACCAAAAAAGAGGCATCCGAAGAAGAATCGGTGACGACCATCATCGCTCCGCCTCCCAAGGTAGAACCTCCCGTTAAGAAGGAAACCAAACCGGAACCGGAACCCGCAAAAGCCGAAGAGCCCGCGGAAAAACCCAAGCCTAAGGCCGAACCGGAACCGGAAGAACGCCCGAAACTTCAACTCAAGATCAAGGGCAAGATCGATCTCGACGAAAAAGGTCGACCGAAAGCAAAGCCGGAAGAAAAGGAGGAAACCGCTAAAGCAGAACCGGAAAAAGAAGAAACTCCCGCCAAAGTGGAAGAACCTTCCAAGGAAACGGTCGAAGAACCGGTAGCCGAAACCTCCAAGGAGAAACCAGCCGAAGAACAGAAACCGGCCGAGGAGGGCGAACCGGCTACCGCCGAAGGAAAAGAGGCCGAGAAAACGTCCAAGGAATCGGTCATCCGGGCAGAAGCCCCGGAATTGCGCGGCCTGAAGATCCTGGGCAAGATCGATATCGAAACGCGCAAGCCTCCCAAAAAGAAAAAGAAGGAAAAAGAAGCAGACCAACCGGCCGATCAACCGAAATCGCAGCCGGTGGCCTCCTCCGACGAAGATACGCGCAAGCGCCGCAAACGCAAACGCCGCAAGGTGACCGCCTCCTCCGTCTCCGACCGCGGAGCCGATCGCGGCGGACGGCGCGGCCGCTCCACCGAGGAAGACCAGAAGGAAGTTTCCCAAAAGGAGATCGAAGAAAAGATCAAGGCCACCATGGCCCGTATCACCGGCGGTGGCAAGAAAAAGCGCCAGCGCATGCGCCGCGATAACCGCGAACGTCTGCGCGAACGGCAGGAATTGCGCGAACAGGCACAACATTCCGATAAGCTCCAGATCATGGAGTTCATCTCCGTTCAAGATCTGGCCAATGTGATGGACGTGCCGGTCTCCGAAGTGATCACCACCTGCATGAGCCTGGGCGTGATCGTGTCGATCAACCAACGCCTCGACGCCGAGATCATCGAACTGGTCGCCGAAGAATTCGGACATGAGGTCGAATTCATCACGGCCGAAGATCAGGTGGAAGAGGAGGAAGAGATCATCGACGATCCGGAAGACCTCGAGCCGCGCGCTCCGATCGTAACCGTCATGGGCCACGTCGACCACGGTAAGACCTCCTTGCTCGACTTCGTCCGCAAAGCCAACGTGGTCGAAGGAGAAGCCGGCGGGATCACCCAGCACATCGGCGCCTACGAAATGGAAGTCGGCGAAGAACAAAAACGCATCACCTTCCTCGATACGCCTGGCCACGAAGCCTTTACCGCCATGCGGGCCAGGGGCGCCAAAGTGACCGACATCGCGATCATCATTATCGCGGCCGACGACAATATCATGCCCCAGACGCGAGAGGCCATCAGCCACGCGCAGGCCGCCGGAGTTCCGATGGTATTTGCCATCAACAAGATCGACAAGCCCGGCGCCCAACCCGATCGCATCAAACAGGAACTGGCCAACATGAACCTCCTCATCGAGGAATGGGGCGGCGAATACCAGTCGCAGGACATTTCCGCCAAGACCGGCGAAAACGTCGACCAGCTCATGGAAAAGATCCTGCTCGTCGCTGAATTGCTCGACCTGAAAGCAAATCCGAATCGACCCGCCATCGGTACGATCCTCGAAGCTTCGCTCGATAAAGGCCGCGGCTATGTGGCCAAGGCGCTCGTCCAAAACGGCACCCTGAACATCGGCGACCCCATCGTTGCCGGCGAACATGCCGGTAAAGTGAAGGCCATGTTCAACGAACGCGGCAAACGGGTCAAGAAAGTAGGCCCGTCCCAACCCGTGCTCGTGCTCGGCCTGAGCGGCGCACCACAAGCCGGCGAACGGTTCAAAGAAACCGACAACGAACAGGACGCTAGACAGATCGCCTCCAAACGGGCCCAGATCTCCCGCGAACAGGCCAACCGCGCCGCCAAGCGGATCAGCCTCGACGAGATCGGCCGCCGTCTGGCGCTCGGCAACTTCAAGGAACTGAACCTCATCGTCAAAGGTGATGTCGACGGCTCCGTCGAAGCTCTGTCCGACTCCTTGATCAAACTGTCGATCGAAACGGTCCAGGTCAACGTCATCCATAAAGCCGTCGGCCAAATCGTCGAATCCGACGTCCTCCTGGCCTCGGCTTCCGACGCCATTATCCTCGGCTTCCAGGTGCGCCCCTCCCTCGGCGCCCGCAAACTGGCCGAACGGGAAGGCGTTCAGATCAAAATGTACTCCATCATCTACGAAGCGATCGAAGAGATCAAGATGGCCATCGAGGGGATGCTCGAACCGACGCGCGAAGAAAAGATCGTCGCCAACGTCGAAGTGCGCGAAACCTACAAGATCAGCAAGGTGGGTACCGTGGCCGGCTGCTACGTGCTCGACGGCAAGATCTCCCGCAATACGCATATCCGCGTGATCCGCGACGGCATCGTCGTCTACCCCACTCGCGAGGGTGTAGTGGGCGAACTGGCCTCCCTGAAACGCTTCAAAGAAGACGTCAAGGAAGTGAAGACCGGTATGGAGTGCGGGATCACGGTTAAAAACTTCAACGACATCAAAGTCGGCGATGTGATCGAAGGCTACGAGATCACCGAAACCAAACAACGGCTGAGCTGATCTCCTTTTTCGCCCGACTCCGACAAAATGGGTCATTCCGGTCAATAGGCGGAATGACCCATTTGTTTTTGTAAAAACCGGCAGCGCCCTTTAAACCCTTCGCAACCCATATTGTCTCACTCATCAAAGCACGCATCTTGAAGACACCGCCGCGGGACATATCCGACGAGGCCATTCTGCGAATGCTACGCGACGAGCAAAACCTGGAACGGGGGTTCCGCATCCTGATGGACCAATATCAGGAACGCCTCTACTGGCATATCCGGAGGTTGGTCGTCGGACACGACGATGCCAATGATGTCGTGCAGAATGCCTTCGTCAAAGTATTTCGCGGCATCCGAGGATTCGAAGGAAAGTCGAAGTTGTATACCTGGATGTATCGCATCGCTACGAACGAAGCGATCACCTTCCTCCAGAAGAAAAGCCGGATGGCCGCTACTTCGATCGACAACGAGGAGATCGACCTGGCTGCCCGCCTGCGGGCCGACGCCCATTTCGACGGGGAGGAGGCAGAGGTCCAACTACAACGGGCCTTGCACGAGCTGCCGGAAAAACAGCGACTGGTCTTCAACTTGCGCTATTTCGATGAAATGAACTACCAGGATATGTCGGAGGTGCTAGGCACTTCCGTCGGGGCCCTCAAAGCCTCGTACCACCACGCAGTGAAAAAGATCGAACGCTACGTCCGCGAAGTCGGATCCAACTACTAACCACCATTCGCCATCATGAGCAAGCGCATTGATCCGAATAAAGATGAACTGACAGAAGCCCCCTTCCTGGCTAAACGCCAACGACAGGAAGATGGCTTCCAGGTGCCGCCCGGCTACTTCCGCGAGCTGCAGGACCAAGTGATCGCCCGCCTGCAAGAGGAGGAACAACCCAGGGCCTCACAGCCAATGACGCTGACCGACCGTTGGCAACGTTGGAAAAGGACCTACCGCGTAGCGGCATCGCTGGCGGCAACCTTCGTGCTGTTGGGATTGGCCTGGTTCCTGTGGCGCCCCTCGGGAAGCGAGCTCCCGGCGCAATTGACCTACGACGAACTACACGAATATGTACAAGAGAACATCGACGATTTCGAACTCGATATCCTGTTGCGGTATTCCTATGGGGAGGACGTGCCGGAAGGCCTCTTCCCAGCCTCAGACATGGAACAAGACGAGATCGATCGGTACCTCGACCAGGAACTCGACGAGATCGAACTCGAATCCCTGGAAGAGCTCCTGTAAAATCCTAACTAAACATGCACACCATGATCAAGAGATTAATCGGAGCGACCTTTTTGCTCCTTGTGGCGCTGACCGCCTCCGCACAACCGGACCGCCCGGCACGCGAGCGGATCGAGTCGATGCGGGTCGCCTTCATCACCGACAAACTCGAACTCAGTCCGGAAGAGTCGCAGCGATTCTGGCCACTTTACAACGAATACCAGGACAAGGAAGAAGCCATCCGAAAATCCTATCGCCCGGAACCACCACCCTCCGGCGACATGACCGACCAGGCCGCTGAGAAGTTCCTGCAGGATGGCTTTCTAATGGAACAGGAACTGCTCGACCTGAAAAAGGAATACTACCTCCGCCTGCGCGAAGTAGTGCCCGTGCGGAAGATCGCGCGCCTGCCACGTGTGGAACGAGCCTTTAAAGAGCGCCTGCTCCAGGAATTGCAAAACCGCCGGATGCAAAACGGTCAGCGACGAGGGAATTGACCTTGCGTTTTCCAAAAGCAGAGGCCCCTTCCGGTTGAACGGAAGGGGCCTCTGCTTTTGGAAAACGGACAAAAAAAATGAGGCAGCGCCACCACAGCACTACCTCAGCCCTAACCAAATAAAACCAAATTATTTCTTATTTTCAGCGTTTCACAAGTCAAATATACAAGGTAATTGTAAAAAATACAATTACCTTTTAAAAAAAATCTTTCCCCCTGACAGCGTACAAGCTTCTACTTCTTCCGGACATTGGAATTTTTGTCACAATATTTGGTATTGATGAAATAAAATTTTGCAAAATTTCAGCCCGTGGAATTTTGTGCTAATTTCTTGAATGAGATTCTTTTGCAGCCAGCGAAAAAATTTTTGAAGATCTTCGCTGCAGCAAATACTCGCTCAAACAACCCCGTTTTTTGATCTCATGAGATACCTAAAGAAGTTTTTGATCATTGTTGTTAGTGTTTTATTTACACTAAACTTGTCGGCGCAATCCACCCCGGAAGCCGATGAAGACGCCTTTTTCATCCGCCGAATCTTCGACACAGCCCTGACCCAAGGCTCTTGTTACGATTGGCTGGACTATCTCACCAGCCGCATCGGTGGTCGCCTCAGCGGATCGCCGCAGGCTGCCGCAGCCGTCGAATACACCCGGCAAATGCTCGATTCTCTGCAACTCGACACCGTTTGGCTGCAACCTTGCCAGGTTCCCCACTGGGTTCGAGGCGAACCCGAAGTGGTTCGCATAGCCGAATCGCCGATGGGCACGGTCAAACTGAACGCTCTCGCCTTGGGTAATTCGGTAGGTTCGGGCGAAGTGGGTATCTCGGCGCCGGTGATCGAAGTGAAGAGCCTGGAGGAGGTCGAGCGCCTGGGCCGCTCGCAGATCGAGGGCAAGATCGTTTTTTATAACCGGCCCTTCGATCCGACCCAGCTGAACACCTTTGCCGCCTACGGCGGCGCCGTGGATCAACGCGGACTGGGAGCTTCCCGAGCTTCGAAACTTGGCGCTTTGGCGGTTCTGGTGCGCTCTATGACCAACCGCAGCGACGACATCCCGCATACTGGCGCCCTACGGTATGAAGAGGGTGTGAAGCCGATCCCGGCCGTCGCCGTCAGCACCAACGATGCCGATCTGCTGAGCCGATTGCTCAAACAAGGACCGGTTAAGGTCTACCTCCGTACGACCTGCCATTTCCTCAAAGAGGAAACCTCCTATAACGTCATCGGGGAGATTTATGGGTCTGAAAAGCCCGAAGAACTCATCCTGGTGGGGGGGCACCTCGACTCCTGGGATGTCGGTACCGGCGCACATGACGATGGGGCAGGCTGCGTGCACGCCATGGAAGTGCTGCACCTCCTGCGACGCCTGGATTACCGCCCCAAGCGCACGATCCGCTGCGTGCTGTTCATGAACGAGGAGAACGGTCTGCGCGGCGCCCGGACCTATTGGCAGCAATCCAACGATCAGGCCGAATACCATTTGGCCGCCATCGAGTCCGACCGGGGCGGATTTACCCCGCGAGGGTTTACGGTCGACGGGCACGAAGAGGTCTTCATCGACAAGTTCAAGCAGGTCATTGCCTGGTTGCCTTTGCTGGAGCCCTACGGACTTGGCCTGAGCAAAGGCGGGTCGGGCGCCGATATCGGTGGATTGAAAGACCAAAAAGGACTACTATTCGGATTCGAGCCCGATTCGCAGCGCTATTTCGACTACCACCACACGCCGATCGACGGTTTCGACGTCGTGAACAAAAGAGAACTGGAACTGGGCGCAGCCTCTATCGCCAGTCTTGTATATTTGCTGGACAAGTACGGTTTGGATTAAGCGTTTGTTCAAAATTCTAATGGCCATCAATCAACGCCTATGTCGAAGGAGGTCGTGATACACGGAAGGGCTTTCGAATCCTTCCTCTCTGAGGAAGCCATCCGCCGGAGGATCGGCGAAATGGCCGCCATGATCGCCGACGACTATGCCGAACGTTTGCCGCTGTTCCTGCCCATCCTGAACGGTTCGTTCGTCTTCGCCGCCGACCTGCTACGGGCCTACCCGGCAGAATGCGAGTTGGCCTTCGTCAAGTTGTCGTCGTACCGGGGCATGCGTTCGTCCGGGCGCGTCGAAACGCTGATCGGGCTCGACCTGGACCTGAGCGGAAAAGACATCGTCATCGTGGAAGACATCGTCGATTCGGGCCGCACCCTCTCCGACTTTCTGCCTGTCCTGCAAACGGCCCGTCCCGCTTCGGTAGCCATCGCTTCCTTGCTGGTGAAGCCCGACGCACTGGAATTTCCGCTGGAAATTGCCTACCGGGGGTTCGAGATCCCGACCCGGTTTGTCGTGGGCTACGGATTGGATTACGACGGGCTGGGTCGCAACCTGCCGGAGATCTATCAACTCAAGGAACGATAAGTCATATTTGCTATGCAGGCCATCAATCTGGAAACCCTCACCCGGCAAGGTCTATCGGTCATCGAAGAAGTGGCAGGCTTCATCCAGGGAGAACTTGGCAGGGTGAGCGACGCCGCCATCGAAACCAAGAGCAAGAACAGCCTGGTAAGCTATGTAGATAAAACGGCCGAGCGCCGCCTGGTCGAAGGTTTGGGCGCCCTGGTGCCGGCTTCGACCTTCCTGACGGAAGAGGAAACGGTGGCCAAGGGCGAAGGCTACTGGCAGTGGGTGATCGATCCGCTCGACGGCACGACCAATTTTCTGAACGGCATTCCCGTATTTGGCATCAGCGTGGCCCTGCGGCAAAACGGAAGGACAGTATTGGGCATCGTGCACGAGGTCTGCCGGGCAGAATCCTTCTATGCCTGGGAAGGAGGAGGCGCTTTTTTGAATGGACAACCCATCCGCACCAGCACCGTGCAGGCCCTACCACAAGCGCTGCTGGCGACCGGCTTCCCGTATTATGACTACGAACGCATGCAGTCGTACCTGCATGTACTGGCAAAGCTCATGCAAAACACTCTGGGTATCCGGCGCCTGGGTTCGGCGGCCATCGATCTGGCCTACGTTGCCTGCGGCCGCTTCGAGGCCTTCTTTGAATACAGCCTGCATCCCTGGGATGTTGCCGCCGGCGCGTTCATCGTCGAACAGGCCGGCGGGCGGGTGGCCGACTTTCACGGAGGCGATCGATACTTGTTCGGCAAGGAGATCATCGCCGCCTGCCCCGGGGTTTTTACCGAATTGCTCGACATCGTAGGTCCGGGCTTCACGCCCTGATACATCCGTCTGGAAATACCGATCCTTGATCGAACAATATTGGCGCCTTCTCCTGATCGAACTATCTTCAGGCACTCGATTCCCGGAACCCATATTTCAAATCCCGCGACAGACATGAATCTGGCAGAAAACATCAAAATAGCTCTGCGATCGGTGCGCTCCAACATCCTGCGGGCAGTTCTTACCCTATTGATCATTGCCTTCGGGATCATGGCGCTGGTCGGTATCCTCACCGCCATCGACAGCATGATCTTTTCCCTGAACGACAACTTCTCCAGCCTCGGGGCCAATTCCTTCAGCATCGAGCCGAAAGGCGAAGGGATCAGCGGGCATCAGCGTGGCCGTCGCGAGAAGCAGGGCGAAGAGATCTCCTACGACCAGGCGACGCACTTCAAAGAGCGCTATTCCTTTCCCGCCAAAGTTACCGTAGCCCTGAGTTGCACGGGCAACGCCACGATCCAGTACCGCGAGGAAACGACCAATCCCAACATCCCGGTCAAGGCGATCGACGATAATTATCTCGACGTCAAGGGGCTCAGCGTATCGTACGGAAGGAATTTTTCGGAAAGAGAGGCCCTGGAAGGGGGTAACAAGGCTATCCTGGGAATGGATCTGGTCGATCAGCTTTTCGACAAGAAACCGGCCAACGCCCTCAATCAGGTGATCTCGGTGGGGAATACCAAGTATCGCGTGATCGGCATCCTCGCCTCGAAAGGGTCGAGTATGAACCAGAGCGAAGATCGCCAGGTCCTGATCCCGCTACTGAGTGGCAAGCGCTTCTATGGTTCGTCCGACCGCAACTATGAAGTGGCCGTTGCGGTCGACAACACCACCGACCTGGAGAACGCCGTCGCCTACGCCACCGGCTTGTTCCGCAATGTGCGAGGCCTGAAGGCTTCCGAAGAGAACGATTTCGAGATCACCCAAAGCGACAGCCTCATCGCCATCATCCGCGAGGACACGACGAAATTTCGGCTGGGCGCCATCGCCATCGGCCTGATCACCCTGCTGGGCGCTGCCATCGGCCTCATGAACATCATGTTGGTGTCGGTCACCGAACGCACACGGGAGATCGGTGTGTGCAAGGCCCTCGGCGCCACCCGCAACAACATCCTCATTCAATTTCTGACGGAAGCAGTCCTGATCTGCCAACTCGGCGGACTGATCGGCATCGTGCTGGGCATCCTGATCGGCAACGTGGTTTCCTTCCTGATGGGCAGCAGTTTTCTGGTGCCCTGGGGGTGGATCGGGCTGGCTGTGTTCACCTGTTTCGTGGTGGGCGTGGTATCGGGATTGTATCCGGCCCTGAAGGCCTCGCGCCTCGACCCGATCGAATCGCTGCGCTACGAATAGGCGGCTTCGACTTCCCTGACCCTCCGATCCATGACAGCGAACCACAGCGGAGGCGCTAATGCCAACAAGATCGATGCGGGGTATCCCTGCGGCAATTGCGGACTTTCCTCAAAATGCCTGAGTACCTGGTACTTGCGCGTGGCCTTGTAATGGTGATCGGAATGCCGCGTGAGTTCGTACAGGAAGATGCGCCCGAGTTCGTGGTTGGAGTTCCAGGAATGCGCGGGGCGCACATTCTCATACCGGCCATTGTCCAAACGGCGGCGGCGAAGGCCGTAGTGCTCGATGTAATTCACGCTTTCCAGCATCAGGAATCCGATCACCGCCACGGCCAGAGCAAAGACCACCATATTCCAACCGAACAACGCTCCGACCGCGCTCAGATACCCCAGCTGGATCAGCTGGAACCAGATCATCTCGTTTCGCCAATGCCAGGCCGGCAAGCCCAACTGCTTCAGGCGTTGTGCCTCCAGTTTCCAGGCATTGACGTACCCTCCACTCACCGAGCGGAACCAGAAGCGGTAAAGACTTTCGCCCAAACGGGCGGAAGCGGGGTCGGCCGGCGTCGCCACCCAGCGATGATGCCCACGATTGTGTTCGATGATGAAATGCATGTAAAGCCCTGTCATCAGCAGGAGCTTGGCGAGGAAGGGTTCATGAGCCGTTTGCCGATGCCCCAGTTCATGCGCTACGTTGATCCCGATCGTGCCGACGATCAGTCCGACGCTAAAGGTCATGCCGGTGATCTCCAGGCCGGTCGACCCACCGGCCGCCAAGGTTCGATAGTAGTACCACAATAGTCCGAACAGCACCGGGACGTTCAAGTACAACAACAGATCGAAAGCGTGCGCCTCGGACTTTCGACCTTCTTCTTCCGGCGTCAGATTGCGCGAACTGCCCGGCAGCAGGAACTCCAGCAAGGGGATCAGCACAAACCCGACATAGATCGACCCGAACGACCAGGCTCCACCCACATAGATTCCCAGGTAGGCAGCCAGAGGCGCGACATATGCCAGCAGATATTTTGCGTCTTTCAGCATCGGAATGTTTACTTTTGCCTCCGCTAAACCGAACAGCTCTCTGGCTGTTCTCCGTATGACAAATTTAATAAATATAGCAAACGGATGAGTAAACAGTTCTACAGCCTTCCGGTAAAAGCCATTCGACGGGAAACCGACGATGCCGTTTCGGTTACCTTCGGCGTTCCGGAAGAATTGCAGGAAACGTTTAAATATCGACACGGGCAATATCTCACGCTGAAATTCTCGCTGAACGGCAAGGAGGTTCGCCGCGCCTATTCGATGTGCAGCAGCCCCCTGGAAGAAGACCTGACCGTTACCGTCAAGCGAGTGGAAAAGGGGGTCGTTTCGACCCATGTGCACGCTCGCCTGAAGGTCGGTGATCCGGTAGATGTCATGCCGCCCGAAGGCCGCTTCTTTACCGAACTATCTCCCGACCAGCGCAAAACCTACTACTTGATCGGCGCCGGCAGCGGGATCACTCCCCTCTTTTCCATCCTGAAAACGATCCTGGAAGAAGAACCGAAGAGTACGGTTTGTCTCCTCTACGGGAACCGGCAGGAAAGCAACATCATCTTCAAACAACAATTGGACGAACTGACCCGAAAGTATGCCGGGCAGTTGTTTGTAGATCACATCCTAAGCCGTCCGGCACGGACCAAGCAGAAGGGCCTGGCCGGCATTTTCAGTAAGGGCGCCATCGAGTGGCCGGGTAAGATCGGTCGCATTGAGCGAAAGGCGATACAGGCCTTCCTCGAAGAACACCCCTCCAACGATCCGGTGCAGGAGTACTTCCTCTGCGGACCAGGGGGCCTCATCGAAACCGCTAAGGCGGCTCTGCTGGGATTGGGTGTGGAGGAAAAACACATCCATGCGGAGTACTTCACCACCCCGGCTTCAACCGATGAGGGCGCTGCCGTTGAGGGTCAGGCCGGGCGGGTAAAAGTTCACCTCGACGGCAACACCTTCGAGGTAGATGTGCCGGCAAACAAGACCATTCTGGCCACTTTGCTGGACCAGAAGTACGAACCGCCCTATTCTTGTACTTCAGGAGCCTGCTCGACCTGCATGGCCAAGCTGCTGAAAGGGCAAGTGAGCATGGATGCGTGTTATGCGCTGGATGAAGACGAAGTGGCCGCCGGATACATTCTGACCTGTCAGTCCCACCCGTCCACCGGGGAAGTGGAGATCACGTACGAAGTGTAGCGCGCGGCGCCCTATCCCTCGACCAGAGTGCCGACCATTTCGCCCTGCGCGATCCGCAACAGGTTTTCGCGCTGATTGACGTCGAATACGATGATGGGGATGTTGTTCTCCTGGCAAAGCGTAAAGGCCGTCATGTCCATGACGTTCAGCCCCAGGCCAATGACCTTGGCGAAGGTGAGCTTGTCGAATTTCGTGGCGGTGGGGTCCTTTTCCGGATCGGCGCTATAGATCCCGTCGACGCGGGTGCCTTTGAGGATGACGTTGGCGTCGATCTCGCTGGCCCGCAAAGCGGCGGCGCTATCGGTCGTGAAGTAGGGGCTACCGGTACCTGCGGAGAAGATGACCACCCGTCCTTTCTCCAGATGGCGGATGGCCCGGCGGCGGATGTAGGGTTCGGCGATCTGCTTCATCTCGATGGCCGAGATCAGGCGGGTAAAAACGCCGATACCCTCCAGGGCGCTCTGCAGGGCCATACCGTTGATGACGGTGGCCAGCATGCCCATGTAATCGCCTTGCACCCGCTCGAGACCGGATTGCTCGGCCTGCAAGCCGCGAAAGATATTCCCTCCGCCGATGACCACGGCGACTTCGACGCCGATAGCTTGCAAATCCTTGATCTGTTCTGCGTAGTGGGAGAGCATGCGGGGGTCGATCCCGAATTGTTTGCCGCCCATCAGGCTTTCACCGCTGAGCTTGAGGAGGACCCTTTTATACTTCACGTTCATCTTGGAGGTGGGATTGTGAGGATTGGGGTAAAGGTACGAAGACCCGTCGTGAAATGAATGAAAAACAGCCGTGTCCGATAGATATAAAAAAAGGCGAATTATTTCTAATTCGCCTTTTTGTTTGGTGGCTTATCCCAGGGTCACGTGCTTGAAGTCGGTGACCGTCAGGTCTTTGTCGAGGCTCTTCAGGTAATCTGCGACCGACATCTTGTTGTCTTTGACAAATTGTTGGTTGAGCAGGGTGCTTTCCTTGAAGAACTTGTTGAGTTTGCCGCGGGCGATGTTTTCGAGCATGTTCTCGGGCTTGCCTTCCTGGCGGGCCTGTTCCATACCGATCTCGATCTCTTTTTCGATCGTGGTTTTGTCGACGCCGTCTTTGTCGACGGCGATCGGGCGCATGGCGGCGACCTGCATCGCTACTTCGCGACCGGCCTCGTAAAAGTTTTCATTGCTTTGGCTCAGGCCGACCAGTACGCCGGCCTTGTTGCCCATGTGGATGTAGGGAGCGACCATCGGGGCCTCCAGGCGTTGATAATCGGCCAGTTCGATCTTCTCGCCGATCACGCCGACCTGCTCGGATACTTTTTCGCCGATGGTGATGCCGTCGAACGGCAGGGCCAGCACTTCCTCGCGAGTGGCCGGGAAGGCATCGAGGGCCAATTCGGCAAACCGTTGGGTGAGGGCCACGAAATCTTCGTTCTTGGCTACGAAATCGGTTTCGCAGCTCAGCTTAACGATCACGCCTCTGCCCTTGTCGGCCGTCGTGACGGCCAGCACCACCCCTTCGCGGGCGTCGCGGTCGGCGCGCTTGGCGGAGAGTTTCTGACCTTTCTTGCGAAGAACTTCAATAGCTTTATCGAAATCGCCTTCTGCCTCGGCGAGGGCCTTTTTACAGTCCATCATACCGGCCCCGGTCATATCCCGGAGTTTTTTGACATCGGAGGCTGAAATAGTGCTCATGCTTATGCTAGGTTAAATGGTTTACAGAAATGGGTTAGGCGGTAGCTTCTTTTTCCGTCTTGGTATTCTTGCGCTCTTCCAGGCCTTCGCGGATAGCTTCCGTGAGGTACTTGACGATGATGCCGATCGACTTGGAGGCATCGTCGTTGGCCGGAACCGGAAAGTCGACGGTATTCGGGTCGGAATTGGTATCGACCATGGCGAAGGTCTTCAGCCCAAGTTTGTGCGACTCGGCCAGTGCGATGTGTTCGTGGGAAATATCCACGATGAAGATCGCTGCCGGCAGGCGCGTGAGGTTGGCGATACCGCCCAGCACCTTTTCGAGCTTGTTGCGTTCGCGGCTCAGGGTCAGACGTTCTTTCTTGGTCACGCTTTCCAGGCTACCGTCCTGCAGCATGCGGTCGATGGTTTGCATCTTCTTGATCGACCGGCGGATGGTGGCGAAGTTGGTCATCATACCACCCAGCCAGCGCTCGGTTACGTAGGGCATGCCGACGGAACGGGCAGCGTTAGCCACGATGTCGCGGGCCTGCTTTTTGGTGGCCACGAACATGATCTTCCGCCCCGACTTAGCGATCTGACGCATGGCGTTGGCGGCCTTTTCCATGCACTCGGACGTGCGGTTCAGGTCGATGATGTGAATGCCCTTGCGCTCCATGAAGATGTACGGGGCCATTTTCGGGTTCCACTTTTTCTTGAGGTGGCCGAAGTGAACGCCGGCATCCAAAAGTTCTTTATAGGTAGGCTTTTCCATTTTCTGAGATCAGGTTAGAATGAAGAAATAGTCCCCGGCGGGCCATACGACCCGCCAAAGGGCATTAACGCTTGGAGAACTGGAAGCTCTTCCGGGCCTTGGGCTTACCGTATTTCTTCCGTTCGACCTCGCGGGCGTCGCGGGTGAGAAACTTCTTGTCCTTCAGCGGTTTGCGGAAGTCTTCGTTCAGTTTAACCAACGCGCGGGCGATCGCCATGCGAATGGCTTCGGCCTGCCCTTTGAATCCACCGCCGTCTACATTGACGCTGAGGTCGTAGATGTTCTCGGCCTCGATGGTCTGGAACGGAGCGACGATGGCTGTTTGGATGTGCGTTTGGGGGAAGTATTTCTTATAGTCTTTACCGTTGACGGTGATCTTACCCTCTCCTTTAGACAGGTAGACCCGCGCGACCGACGACTTTCTTCTCCCGATGGCATTGATCATTTCCATACTGCAATAATTTCCTGATGATGCCTCCGGCTTCGGAGGGGATCGTTAAATGTTAAAAGGTTCGGGTTTTTGTGCCTGATGCGGGTGTTCGGAACCGGCATAGAGGAACAATTTCTTGATCAACTGGCGTCCCAACTTGGTTTTCGGAAGCATGCCTTTAACGGCATTTTCCAACACAGCCTGCGGCTTCTTGCTCAGCAGATCGCGCGGCGTCGCCTTGCGCTGACCGCCGGGATAGCCCGTATAGCGCAAATACTCCTTCTGGTCAAGCTTCTGGCCCGTGAAGCGAACTTTGTCGGCATTGATGACGATCACGTAATCGCCACAATCCACATGAGGCGTATAGCTGGGCTTGTGCTTGCCGCGCAACACATGTGCAATGCGCGATGCCAAGCGCCCTACCACCTCACCGTCAGCGTCTACCACGTACCACTTGTGCTCCACCGTCTCCTTGTTCGCGGCCTTCGTCTTGTAGCTCAGTGTATCCACTTTGTGAAAATTTAATGGTGAATAAAGGTTTCGCAATTCTTCCCCGCCAAACAGCCGGGATTTTTGCGGATGCAAAGGTAGTTTTTTACCCCCCAATAAACAAGCATTCTACAAAAAAAACTCTACGCCTGCCTTTGTAACTATCTGATAAACAGTTAAAATTTCGCCCATTTTTTTTAGAGGTACAAAAATGGCGGCCCTTGGAAACGGCCGCATCGCGGCCTTTTCCTTACCCCTGAACCATTTATCCTCCTCGCTGTTTACCCCACGGTATTCAGGCAAATATCCCTAACTTTGCACATTCAACCGGATATGTCGTTGGTCATGGAAAAACTGGAGCGAGACGATCCCACCGCCGCCGAGCGAAAAAAAGATCACATTCAACTGGCGTTTGAATCGCAAGTGGAACGGGCTGCCCTCGACCCTCGTTTCTCCTATGAGCCCATGCTGGCCGCCCATCCGGAACGGGGTAGCCTCCGGCAGATCTCCTTTCTCGGCAAAACCCTCCGCAGCCCGCTCTGGGTGTCGAGCATGACCGGAGGCACCAAGATGGCGCATACCATCAATCACAACCTGGCCCGGGCCTGCCGCGACTTCGGCATGGGCATGGGACTCGGCTCTTGCAGAGCCTTGCTTTACGACGACGACCACCTCGCCGATTTCGATGTGCGGCGCCTGATCGGCGACGATCTTCCCCTCTTCGCCAACCTGGGTATCGCCCAACTGGAAGAACTGCTCGACCTGGGCGCGCTCGATCGATTGCGCAAACTGATCGACAAATTGCAGGCCGACGGGCTGATCGTACACGTCAACCCACTACAGGAATGGCTCCAGCCGGAAGGCGACCGCTTCCGCTATCCGCCGGTAGAAACGATCGCCCGCCTCCTGGAAAAGGTCGACTTCCCGGTGATCGTCAAGGAGGTCGGACAGGGCTTCGGGCGCGAAAGTCTGCGCACCCTTCTGCAAATGCCGCTGGCCGCAATCGATTTCGCCGCCAACGGAGGCACCAACTTCGCCAAGCTCGAATTGCTGCGCAGCGATCCGCAAAAACAGGAAATTTTTAGTAAGTTGGCTTTGGTAGGTCATAGCGCAGAGGAAATGGTCGACCTCACCAATGAGCTCGTCCGGGAACTCGGTCAGGACCTGCGTTGCAAGCAGATCATCGTTTCCGGGGGAATACCGCATTTTCTCGACGGCTATTACCTGATCAACCGCCTGTCGCTGACGGCCATCTACGGACAAGCTTCGGCCTTCCTGCGGCACGCCCGCGATGAATACGAGCAACTCTACCGCTATGTCGACAACCAGGTGCAGGGGCTGGAACTGGCCAACGCCTTTCTCACCATCAAACAACCGCATAAATCGTAAGTAATATGGTGGCCGGACCATCCGATCATAAACGCGTGGCCATGAACGACAAAAAGGTCATTTCCGGATTCTCCAAACTACCTAAAGCGGGCAAACTGGCCTGGCTGGTGGAAACTTTCCTCCGCGACCCCGAAAAGGCGGTCCGCGAACTGAGGAGCTTTTGGCATCAGGATGAAGACGTTCAGCGCATTCTCGACGGATTTAGCGAAAATACCGTCAGCAACTACTACCTGCCATTCGGCATCGCCCCCAACTTTCTGATCGACGGCAAGATCTACGCCGTGCCGATGGTCATCGAAGAGAGCTCAGTGGTGGCAGCTGCCTCCAGTGCCGCCAAGTTTTGGCTCGACCGGGGCGGATTCCGCACCGAAGTGCTTGCTACCCGCAAGGTCGGGCAGGTACACTTCAGCTGGGGCGGCCCGATCGAACGCCTTTACCGCCTATTCGACGAACTGAAGGAAGCCCTGCTTCGCGACGCCGCCCCCATCACCGCCAACATGGAACAACGCGGAGGCGGAGTGCTCGACATCGAATTGATCGACCTGTCGGAACTCGAACCGGACTACTACCAACTGAAAGTGCACTTCGAGACCTGCGACAGCATGGGCGCCAATTTCATCAATACCGTACTGGAAGAGTTCGGCGGCACCCTCGTGCGCTTTGTCGACGAACACCCGGCCTTCGAAGGTAGCGACCGCGACCTGATCGTGATCATGTCCATCCTGTCGAACTACACGCCGGAATGCATCGTACGCGCCTGGGTCGAATGCCCGGTCGACGAGCTGAATGGCCTCTGTGCCGACATGGACGGCCCCACCTTCGCCGACCGCATCCGCCGGGCCGTACGCATCGCCCATATCGATCCGCACCGGGCTGCAACCCACAACAAGGGCATCTTCAACGGCGTCGACGCCGTCGTTCTCGCTACTGGCAACGACTTTCGGGCCATCGAGGCCTGCGGACATACTTTCGCCGCCCGCGACGGAAAATACCGCAGCCTGAGCGACTGTAGCGTCGAAGACGGTAAATTCCGCTTCTGGCTCGACCTCCCGATCGCCGTCGGCACCGTCGGTGGCCTGACACGTCTGCACCCACTCGCCAGCCGCTCGCTCGAGCTGCTGGGCAACCCCAGTGCTGCCGAATTGATGTCGATCATCGCCGCCGTAGGCCTGGCTCAGAACTTCGCCGCCCTGCGTTCGCTGGTCACGACCGGCATCCAGAAGGGGCACATGAAAATGCACCTGCAGAATATCCTTCATCACCTGGGCGCCACCGAACGGGAAGTGATCGAGGCCGTCAAGTTCTTCAAGGATCATGTGGTGTCGTTCTCGGCCGTCCGCGATTTCCTCGAATTCTTCCGGCAGGAAAACAAACTGCCCGACCCCACTCTCGTCTTCAAGAAGGGATGAACCGCCGTTTCTACGCTCACGGCAAATTGCTCCTTTCGGCCGAATATTTCGTACTGGAAGGCGCCCTGGCCCTCGCCTTGCCGACACGCCTGGGACAGCAACTGGAGATCACACCGCTGGCGGAAACCGACCGCCTGCAATGGGAAAGTCTCGATGCCGACGGGAGAAGCTGGTTTACCGGACACTTTCGTCTGCCAGATGCCCGCTATATCGACGGCTCCGACCCCGAAACAGGGCGGCGCCTGGAACAGATCCTCCAGGCCGCTCGCCGTCAGCGACCGCAATTTCTAACAGAGGGCGGTTGGAAAGCCAGGACCCGCCTGGAATTTCCGCGCAACTGGGGCCTCGGCTCCAGCTCTACGCTTCTACATCTGTTGGGACAGTGGTCGCAAACCGACCCCTACCGGCTGCTGGCCAAAACCTTCGGCGGGTCAGGTTACGACATCGCCGCTGCCGGCGCCGGCGGCCCGTTCCTCTATCGCATCGGCGATCCGCCGGTCGTTCGGCCGGTCGGCTTCCACCCTTCTTTTTCGCATAATCTGTTCTTCGTGTACCTCGGCCGGAAACAGGACAGCCGGGCAGGTATCCTTCGGTTCCGCGAAAAAGGGAGACCATCTTCGGGAATGATCGACCGCATCGACAAGCTGTCCGAATACCTGTTGCACTGTAATCGCCTCTCGGATTTCGCCGACGCCCTGCGCGAACACGAGGAGCTCGTGAGCGGCTACCTGGACTTGCCGCGCGCCAAGCAATTGCATTTCGCCGACTTCTGGGGGGAGATCAAATCGCTCGGGGCCTGGGGCGGCGACTTTGTGCTGGCCACCAGCGACCGGCCGGCCGAAGAAACCCGGCTCTTTTTCCACAAAAGAGGGTTTGAAGTGTTCTTAACTTACGACCAACTCCTCCTTTCCGGAGAGAATTCCTAACTTATCGGTAGAAAACGAAGGTTATGCCCTGGAAATGGTATGATAGTCAGGTGATCCGCATCGAGGACGAAAGCCCCAATACCAAGCGTTTTTGGGTGGAAATATCCGGTGATGAACCCCTGGATTTTCAGGCAGGCCAATTCGTCACCATGGACCTTCCGATCCACGAAAAACGCCTGAAACGCTGGCGCAGTTACTCGATCGCCAACGCCCCCGACGGGTCCAATGTGCTTGAATTTTGCATCGTCTTGCTTCCTGGCGGATTAGCCACCGAGTACTTCTTCAATGAAGTGAAACCCGGTACGACCATTCGCTTCAAAGGGCCCGATGGCACCTTCGTCCTGAAAGAACCGCTCGATCGCGAGATCGTCATGGTCTGTACCGGTACCGGCGTGGCGCCTTTCCGCAGTATGTTGTGGGACATTCATCGGCGCCAGCTTGCCTTCCGAAGCATTCACCTCATTTTCGGCGCCCGCTTCGAAAAGGGAATTCTGTACCGCCGGGAATTGGAAGAGTTTGCCCGCCTTTGGCCCAATTTCACCTATGACATCGCCCTGTCGCGCGAACCGGAATGGCCAGGCTACCGCGGTTATGTGCATCAGATCTATTTGGATAAGTATCCGGAAGCTCGCCCGGAACTCGACTTCTATCTCTGCGGTTGGAGCAACATGATCGACGATGCCGTGGCCAACCTCATCGTCAAGCTCGGCATCGACAAGTCGCAGGTCCACTACGAACTCTATGGCTGATCTTCCGAAGGCCCCCAGCCGCCTCCACCGGGCGTCTTGATGACCACTCGGTCGCCTGGCTGCATGCCGGCGCTGTCTATTC
>JAGQXA010000190.1 GCA_020436865.1 Saprospiraceae bacterium
ACGATGGTCACGGTGAAATCCTCCCGGTTGCCGGCTGAGGAGATCTCGGTGCGCAGGGCCCGTTCGATGGCCCGGTCGCTGATCGGCTTGTTGTTCAGGGTGAAGTCGCCCGAACGCTCGATCGTCACCACGGCCGAGGTCGGTGCAACGGTCTTGGAATCCGACTCCGGCAACTCGAAGGGCTGGATCTTCACGAAATTCGAGGTCAGCATGAAGAAGATCAACAACAGGAAAATGATGTCGGTCAACGACGACATGCTGAACTCCGCGCTTACCTTGCTTCTTTTCTTAAGAGCCATAAATTAGATTCGAGTTGTGAGGAATGAGCATCCCGCCTTCGCTATCCCGACTAAGTCGGGACGGCGGGCAAAGCCCGCATCCAGCATCCAGTATCCAGTATTCAGTATCCAGTATCCCGAACTACGACGCGGGCTCCTGGAGCAGGTCCATGAATTCCATGGTGGTGCGCTCCATCTTAAAGACCACCTTTTCGATGTTGGCCACCAGAATGTTGTAGCCGATAAAGGCCAGGATGCCGATGAACAGTCCGAAGGCCGTCGTGATCAGGGCCTGGTAAATACCGCCGGCCAGTACGTCGGGGGTTACGTTCTCCTGGGTGGCCATATTGTAGAAGGCGATGATCATACCCGTTACCGTACCGAAGAAGCCGATCATCGGCGCCGCGCCGGCGATACTGGCGAGGGTCGAGAGGTTTTTCTCCAGTTTAAAGATCTCGAGGTTACCCACGTTTTCAATAGCGGCGTCGATGTCGCGCAGGGGCTTCCCGATGCGCATCAGGCCTTTCTCCACCATGCGCGCCACCGGAGAATCGGTCGATTGACACAGTGCTTTGGCGGCCCCGATGTTCCCCGAGGCTACATTCGCGCGGATGTTGTGAATGAAACTCTCGTCGATCCGTGCGGCTCGCTTGATGTTCAAATAGCGCTCGACGAAGATATACAGGGCAATGACCGACAAGGTCAGCAACACCACGACAATGATCATGCCCAATGGCCCGCCTTGCAGGATGATGTCCAACAGGCTTTGCGTGCCAATGTTCCGCTCGATGTCTGTTTCCTGGAACAGCAGCAGGGTGTTTTCTAGCATTGTGTTTGGCTTTTAGTTTTGATGTTCTACTCCCGATCTCTATGGTAATGTGCCGGGGAAGCAGATTGTTTGAACGACAATGGAAGGCGTAAATTATCAATTCGCTATCGAAAATTATAGTATTTGAAAAAAATTGTTGGTACTTCCGAGGGCCAAAGGCTCCTTATTTACGCCGGGTTTCGGATACACTTGCAATATCAGCGAAAATTCGCTAAACTTGCAGTGCGGCGGTTTTGCCTCATTTCATCCACACTCCTTCAACGCCCTCTCCCTATGAGAAGAATCAAGAAAGCGGCAGTGCTCGGCTCCGGCCTGATGGGTTCGGGTATTGCCTGTCATTTGGCCAATATCGGTCTGGAAGTCCTGATGCTCGACATCCTCCCACCCGACCTGCG
>JAGQXA010000191.1 GCA_020436865.1 Saprospiraceae bacterium
CAGGTAAAAAGATGCGGATAGATCCCCACCGGGCTGCGATAGACGGGAGGCCAGCGTTTCCCGCCATTTCCGGCTGTAGGGGGTGAAGACCGTGTAGGGTTCGCCATCGCTTTTCAAAACCTCTCCGGCTTCCAGGATCACCTGATCTTTGTAGGTATGGAAGGGGATGCCGGCCGGCCCCAGGAGTGCACGAACCGCATTATCGCGCTCCTGTGCGTAGGGCTCGTAGTCGTGATTGGTATAGACGGAAGCGACATCCAGTTCCTGCAACAGTTCGCGCCACACTTCTTCCGGTTTGCCGTAGCGGATCAACATGCCGCTGCCGCGCTCGCGAAGGGTTTGCTGCAGGCGCCCGATCTCCTGATGGATGAAGGTCACCCGCGCATCGTCTTCGTCGACCAGATCGTCGAGGATATGCCGGTCGAAGATGAAAAGCGGGCGAACCGGGTAGCCGGAACGCAACGCGTGGTAAAGGCCGGCGTTGTCGGCGAGCCGTAGATCACGGCGGTGCCAAAAGATCGAAATGCGAGACATGACAAGACAAGAATGGTTCGGCCAACTAACGCCGGAATAGCGCAAAGGTTGAAGTTACACCACGAAATCCTCTTCCTCCAATACTTTGCCGCCATGGCAACGAATTATGCGGGCTGGAAAGTTCTCGAGGATCCGGTAATCATGGGTGGCAAACAAGACGGCCGTATCGCTATTCTTGGAAAGCTGCCGAAGGAGGAGCAGGATGTCGTCAGAGGTTTCCGGATCGAGGTTGCCGGTAGGTTCGTCGGCTATGATCAGTTCCGGATCGTTCAGCAAGGCCCGGGCAATGACTACCCGCTGTTGTTCGCCGCCTGACAGCGCGTGGGGCATTTTGTGGTTACTACCCTCCAGGTCGACCTGTTCGAGTACCGCCTGGATGCGATCGTGCATTTTTGTCCGGTCCGTCCAACCGGTGGCGCCCAATACGAAGCGCAGGTTTTCCTCGACCGTACGGTCGCTAAGCAGGTTGAAATCCTGAAAAACGATCCCGAGTTTTCGACGCAGCAGCGGGATCGTCTTGCGATCGAGTTTCGAGAGGTCAAAGCCGGCCACCTCGCCTTTCCCGTGCAGAAGCGGCAAGGCAGCGTAGAGCGTTTTCAGCAGACTGCTTTTTCCGCTGCCGGTCTTTCCGATGAGGTACACGAATTCGCCACGGGTCAGGTGCAGGTTGACCTTGTTCAGGATCAGGTTCTTCCCCTGGTAGATATCGACATTTTGCAGTTGTGCAATGGTATTGACCCTCATCGTGCCGGAAATTTTCGGCTTAAAGGTAGCGAAGTTTGTGCCATTCGGCAAATCCGGTATCTTCGCCGGGAAAGGACGCTCGCATGACTGATCAACGGCTTCTCTGGTGGAATCGCTTCCGCTACACGCTCTACACTCCGGTCTACGACTGGATCGTCGGTTCTTTCCAGTCGAAACGCAAGCAGTCGATCGAACAATTGCAGGCCCGGCCGGAAGATCCCGTGCTGCTCATTGGGGCTGGAACGGGGCTGGACCTGCCCTTCTTGCTGAAATTTACCGACATCACGGCGGTCGATATCACGCCAGCCATGCTGCGCCGCCTGGAGAGCCGGGCCAGACAACTGGAATTGGCGGTAACGACCAAGGTTATGGACGGCGCCCGGCTGGAGTTTGAGGACGCGTCCTTCCGCGTGGTCGTCTTGCACCTCATCCTGGCGGTCATGCCCGACCCAAGGGCTTGCCTGCAGGAGGTCGTGCGCGTGCTGGAGCCTGGAGGCGAGGTGGTGGTATTCGATAAGTTCTTGCCGGACGATCGCCGGGCCGGGCCGCTACGGCGCGTCATAGATGCTCTGGCCCGTTTTTTAGCCACTTCTATTAACCGGCAAACCCGAAGCTTGCTGGAAGATCTCGAGCTGGAAGTACACAGAGATGAACCAGTAGCCTGGGGTGGGTTGTTTAGAATATTGTATTTGCGCAAGCCCCGAACCGGGCATTTGTGATAAATTTATTACACACCAAAGGGGCAAAACGGTCGGTCAACTCCTACCTTTGCCCCCGAAAGGCTTGTATAACGTAAGAACCGCCATGAAAAAAGTACATTTCATCGTCGTCGGCATGATCGCCGTAGCCATCGCCCTGTTCTCCCTGGCCGGTAAGGACCTGAGCACTTATTCGACCTTTTCAGACGCGATCTCGTCGGGTGGAAAGGTAAAGGTTGCCGGACAGCTCTCCAAGGACAAGGAGATGTACTATAATCCCGAGGAGGACCCCAACTACTTCAGCTTCTTTGTGCGCGATTCCAAGGGCGAGGAGCGCAAGGTGGTGTTGTTTGCCGCCAAGCCCCAAGACTTCGAGATGTCGGAGCAGATCGTCATCACCGGCAAGATGGAAGGGGATGAATTTCACGCCAGCGACCTGCTGATGAAGTGCCCCTCCAAGTACAAAGACGAGGAGATCTACATCAAGAGCGAAAAGAGCTAGGGCTGTAAACCTCGTAGTTAGACATGCAAGAGATCCAATATATCGGCGAACACCTGCTTCCCGGAAAGCTCGGACACCTGGCCGTGGTACTGGGATTTGTCGCCAGTCTGCTGGCCTTTGTCGCCTATTTCTTCGCCACCCAGCGACGTTCGCGGCCGGAGTACGGCCACTGGCGGACGATGGGCCGATCGGCCTTCTGGCTGCACAGCCTTTCCGTGCTGACCATTATCGGCGTGTTGTTCTACGTCATGGTCAACAAGTACTATGAATACCAGTACGTGTTCGCCCATGTCAATGAAGACCTGCCGTTCCAATACATCTTTTCCGCTTTCTGGGAAGGTCAGGAAGGGAGTTTTCTCCTTTGGATGTTCTGGCACGTAGTACTGGGTCTGGTGCTGATCGCCCGGGCCGGCAAATGGGAGGCGCCGGTAATGAGCATGGTTTCTTTGGTGCAGCTATTTATCGGTTCGATGATCCTGGGGTTGTATTTCGGTTTTGGCGAGGAGCTGACGAAGATCGGGAGCAATCCCGTCTTATTGTTGCGCGACACGATGGACGCGCCGATCTTTTCCAATGCCGACTACCTCAGCTTGATCAAGGGCAGCGGATTGAACCCACTTCTGCAGAACTATTGGATGACCATCCACCCCCCTACCCTGTTCCTGGGCTTTGCTTCGACCACCATCCCTTTTGCCTATGCGGTCGCGGGGCTCTGGACCGGTGAACACAAAGGCTGGCTCCGGCCGGCATTGCCATGGGCGCTCTTCAGCGGAGCCGTGCTCGGTACCGGCATCCTGATGGGCGGCGCCTGGGCCTACGAAGCCCTGAGCTTCGGCGGATACTGGGCCTGGGACCCCGTCGAGAACATGTCGCTGGTACCCTGGCTGGTCCTGATCGGTGGCATTCACGGCAATCTGATCGCTCGCAATACCGGGCATTCGATTCGAACCACGTACTTCTTCTATCTGCTGACCTTCCTGCTGATCGTCTATTCTACCTTCCTGACCCGCAGTGGAGTGCTAGGCGATACCTCGGTCCACGCCTTTACCGAAATGGGGTTGGAATGGCAATTGGTGGGCTTCCTGGCCTTCTTTGTCCTTTTGGCGGCCGTGATCTTCGCGTGGCGGTACAAGAGCGTTCCTGTTCCGGAAAAGGAAGAGCCTGGTTCCTCGAAAGAGTTCTGGATGTTTATCGGGGCGCTGGTGCTTCTCTTGTCGGCCGCCATGATCACGGCATCGACATCCTTGCCGGTGTACAACAAGATCCGGCAGTTCTTCGACCCCGCGTTCGAAGGGCGGGTCATTACTGATCAGGTGGCCCATTTCAACAAGTACCAGCTCATGATCGGCGTGCTGATCGGCTTCCTCTCCGGTATGGCACAATACCTGCGATGGCGGGAGTTCAACTGGGCCGCCCAGCGGCCAAAGTTCATACGGCATACGGCCGTTGCGCTGGCTGTAACGGCCCTCTTGAGCCTACTGACGGTCCTATGGATCGATCTGTATACCTGGCGGAACGGGCTCCTTTTGTTCGCCGGCCTCTTTGCCGTCGTCACCAATATCGACTACCTCCTCAATTTCCTGCACGGCAACCTGAAACAAGCCGGGTCGGCCTTTGCCCATATAGGCTTCGGGATCATGATCGTGGGTGTGATCGCCTCTGGGCTGAATCAGCACCACATTTCGACCAACCCTTTTGCCCAGCAAGGGTTAATCGACGAATCGCGCCTGGACCGCAACATCATGCTCTTCGAGGACCTGCCGATGTACATGAGTGGATACAAGGTAACCTACACCGGCGACACGCTTATCGGCAATAACCGGAAATACCAGATCGCGTTCGAAGAGCTCGATCAGCAGGGACAGGTGCGGCGGGCATTCACTCTGGAGCCGACGGCCCTATACGACAACAAGGTGACCAAAGTTGCCGCCTATAATCCCGATACCAAACATTTCCCGCACAAAGATATCTTTACCCACCTGGCCTCTATTCCACTCGTCGAGGCCGATCAGGAGTATGCCCGCGAACACGAAGACAGCTTGGTGTACCGCCCCTTGCTGATCGGCGCGAACTCTCCGGCCCCCTATGCCGACACGATGGCCGGCAAAGAAGGGCCGATCGTCAAAAACTACGAATTCCTGCTGGAGGAACTCCTGTTTACGCCTCACCACACCGGCTACACCCCGGCGGGAGGCGACCTCCCGATCGGCGCCCGCATCGCCATTCGCGACCTTAAGCGCGACACGGTCTACCACGCCGAACCGATGGTCGTCGCCCGCGGTAATCTCCTGTACACTTATCCGGTTCACGTCCAAAACGTGGCCATGAAGGTGCGACTGACCGAAGAAGCGCTGACTGAGGTATTTCCTTTGGAAGAGGAGCTGAAATACGAGACCTTGCACTTCAAACAGGGCGAGACGAAACGCTGGAGAGACTGGGATATTCAGTTCATTCGCTTCAACAAGAGCCCGGAGCACCGCTTTTACCAGCCGGTAGAAGGAGATATTGCCGTCGGCGGTCTTTTTGCCGTACAGGCGGTGGGCGACACCAGTACCTATCGCCTGGAGCCCATGTACCTCATCCGCGACAGCCGGCCTTTCAACCTCAAAGACGAGTTGCGGGAACAAGGGTTACATCTGCGATTTACCGGCCTGGACCCCGTTGAAGAAACGATCGAACTGAACATTGCCGCCCGCCCGATGCCCGACCGCTTGCCGATCGAGGTCGCAGAAGCGCCGCGGACCGACTTTGTCGTACTCGAAGCGATCGTTTTTCCGGGTATCAATCTCTTCTGGCTGGGATCGATCCTGATGATGTTCGGCCTGGGCTTCAGCATGTGGAACCGGATCAAGACCAAGGCCAATCGGGATGGCGCCTGAGATACAAG
>JAGQXA010000898.1 GCA_020436865.1 Saprospiraceae bacterium
CGCCTTCAACATTGCCTACCGCGACGGCCAGCTATCCTTCCTGACCAATATGCCTTTTACCCAGATGCAGATGGCAAACCGGCAGCTGGACACCATTCCTCCCGGCAAACAGAGCCCGCTGCTGCTTCGTAGTCTGTATTCGAACGGCCTGCAGAGTTTTGTCTTCGGAGCTTTTACCGAACATGGGAATACCGAGCTGATCTCCTCTTCCCAAAAGATGACGAACAGCAGCCTGGGCGGACTTGCGCTGAAGGTCAGTCTGGGCGATGAAACGCGGCAAGTGTATCTGGCCGGCAGCAAAGGCATGGAAGGCGCCCCCCGGTCTTTGGCTTTGGGCGATCTGCGCCTGTCCATGTCCTATGGCGCCAGGCGGATCAACCTGCCGTTTTCCATTCGACTGAACGACTTCATCATGGACCGCTATCCGGGCACCAACAGCGCCTCCTCCTATGCGAGCGAGGTTACTCTGATAGATCCGCGAACGGACCTGGTCAGGGATCAACGCATTTATATGAACAACATCCTCAACTACAAAGGCTACCGCTTTTTTCAATCTTCCTACGACCAGGATGAACTAGGCACCTACCTGAGCGTAAACGACGATGCCTGGGGTACCTGGGTTTCCTATCTCGGCTACTTCCTGCTAACGGTGGGGATGGCCTTGACCTTCTTCAGTTCGAAAAGCCGCTTTGCCCAGGTAGCCCGGAAGTTGAAGAAGGTCCGAACACCCCAGACGGCGGTGGCCGGGCTGGCTATCGGTTTCTTCCTATGCCTGCCGGCATTCGGACGAGGCAGCCTGCCGCCGGAACTGAACATGAGCGTAGTCGAGCTCGGCCATGCCGAGTGGTTTGGAAACCTGGTCATGCAGGACCATCGCGGGCGGATCAAACCGATGGACACCTACGCCAACGAACTGCTGCGAAAGCTTTCCCGCAAGGAAACCCTTTACGGCCTAACGGCCGAACAGATCATCCTGAACATGCTGGCCCGCCCCGAGGCCTGGTATTCGATTCCCCTGATCAAGGTCGGCGATCAAGCGGAGATCCGGCAGGTCCTGCAAACCGATGAAGAACTGGCGGCCTATAACGACTTCTTCGACGAGCGAGGCGAGTATAAACTCCGGGAGCAGGTCCGCTCGGCCTTCCAGATGCCCAACGGCGATCGGGGCACACTCGAAAAGGAACTGCTAAAGCTGGATGAAAAGGTCAATATCTGCAGCATGATCTTCTCCGGTCGGTTCATGAGGGCGTTCCCCGTGCCCGGCGACGCATCGAATCATTGGGAGTCGCCGGCCGACGGTCATCACCAGCACCAGGGCGATCAGCCGGCCAGCTATGTCGAACAATTCTTCCCAACCTACCTCTCTTCGCTGCAGGCCGCCTTGCGCGAAGGACAATGGGAGATGCCCGACCGCCTGCTGGCCGATCTCGATCGGTATCAACGGGAATACGGCCGCGCGATCATGCCTCCCGACCGGAAGGTTCGTGCCGAGATCTTCCTCAACAAACTAAAGGTATTCGGCCGGGTTGGGGCCATGTATGCCGTTTTGGGGCTTGCGTTTCTGGGCTTGCTATTCGCTTCGGTCTTCAGGCCGGAACTGAACCTGCAGCGCCCGTTCAAGATCGCCTTCGGGCTGCTGGTGGTGAGTTTTGCCTTTCACGCCTTCGGGTTGGCGCTGAGGTGGTATGTTTCGGAACGCGCGCCCTGGAGCAACGGATACGAATCGATGATCTACATCGGGTTTACCACACAGCTGGCCGGCATGATCTTCGCCCGCAGATCGATCGGGGGGCTCGCCGCCACCTGTATCCTCTCGGCAACGATCCTGATGGTAGCCGGGCTGAGTTGGCTCGATCCCGAGATCACCCCCCTGGTGCCGGTCCTGAAATCCTACTGGCTGACCATACACGTATCGATGGAGGCGGGGAGCTATGGCTTCCTGATGCTCGGGGCCCTGATCGGAGCGTTGAACCTGATCCTGATGGTCCTGGCCAATGCCCGGAATCGCGATCGCATCAACCGCATCACCAAGGAAATGACCCTGATCAGCGAGATGACGTTGATCGGCGGTTTATTCCTGATCAGCATCGGCACCTACCTCGGAGGGGTCTGGGCGAATGAATCCTGGGGAAGATATTGGGGCTGGGACGCCAAGGAAACCTGGGCGCTGGTCACCATTCTGGTCTATGCCTTCATTCTGCACATGCGGTTCATTCCCGGCTTCCGCGGGCTATATGCCTTCAACGTGGCCAGCCTTTTTGGTTGGGCTTCGGTCATGATGACCTACTTCGGCGTCAACTACTACCTGTCGGGCCTGCATTCCTATGCAGCGGGCGATCCCATTCCGGTTCCGCCCTTCGTGTACTACACGGTGATCGCTCTCGTGGCGATCAGCCTGGGAGCGCTCTGGAAGAACCGCAAGTATGGCTTCGCCGATATCTTATAGGAGAAGGCCGATCGGAGGGGTTTGTTTTCGACACTCTCCGGGTCGATGTTCGTGGCGCTATTTCAACACGGCATCCTCCATGATCAAGTCGTACTTGTAGCCGGCGCCAAAATCCTTATTGAGGGCGATCCGTCCTTCCAGGGAAACTACGGCGCCCAACGGAATATTGGCATCCGTCGTCACGGTCAGGTCGTGGTCGCTAACGGATCCGTCCCGCAGGTGCACCCAGTTGCGGTTCATGATCATGGGGTTGACCTTCACGCACTGTCCCGTCACTTTTACCAGTTCTCCTTCGTACTTGGCGCGGTTTGCCAGGAGCTCGGATATTTTGATCGAGCCTTCTGCCAGCACCACCTGTGCCGGGCTGATCTCCGGATGCCCTCCGGTGGCTGCATTCGCCATTTCTTCCGGTTCTCCAGAGGCTTTCACGATACCGGACACGAGATAGACCGTTTCAAAAACCCGGTCGAATTCCGTGCTGTGGAAGTGCTTTTTGAGCAAGCCCCCCTCGTAGTAGTAGGTTTCGCCGATCTCCACCTCTCTGCGCGGAATGGCGATCCAGAAATCCTCGGCATCTTCGGTGACCTGCAGGTAGGTGTACTTGTCGGTATTCAAGGCTTCGTTGACCACGACCAGATGTTCGTCTTTCGAGTTATCGCCCATTGCGCTTTCGGCGTGCTGAAACAGGGGTTCTTCCTGCTTGCCAGACGGCATGGCCTCGACGACTTTGGGCCCGGAATCGCAAGCGATCAATGTCATTCCAAGGATCAGGGTGATCAGTGTGCAATAAGGTGTTGTGTTCATGATGTTGGTTGTTTGAATACAGTTTGGACTTCCGGCTACGGAGCAGGCCGCCGCCAGTGAGCCAGATCAAAAACGTTTGACAATTTTCGCATTCAACCGCCCATAAAGCGGGCGGTCGGGAACCAGAACTCCCTCGTAGAACAAGTATAAGGACAGCGTTCGGAGAATCCGGAAGGAGAAATTGGCCCCAAAGCTCTTTTGCAGGATCGCCACCTCGGTGAATTGATAATCGTACTTCACGACCGAGCCGTAGATCTCCCCTCCGATCTTGCCGGGAAGGAGGTCTTTCGTCAATCGCAAGCCGATCGACCGGCTTTCGACATAGGAAGATCGCAAGTAGTTGAGCTGAACGGCAGCGCTCATCTTTACGCCGGGGATCTGATTGATTCGGATATACCCGTTCGCATTTCGCGAATCGGTCAGGTTGCCGAGCCTGAACCGCCAGTTTGCATTGGCGCCGAGCGACAAGTACTTGATCGGGCGATAGCTGACGCCCAACCGCACTCCCTGCCGCGCTTCCTGATCCATCAGATTCTCCAGGAAACTCTTATAGGTTTCGTAGTAGATGATATTTTTCCGGGTGTCGTATGCCGCATTGAAGGACAGCTTTCTCGACGGCCGGTAACGCAGCGACACATACAGGTTGGTCAGGCGAGGCTGATGGCTTACTTCCTCGTTCGCTTTTTCATACAGATCTACTTCAAACGATCCGTACAGGTGCAGGTCCTTGAACAACGCGTCGGAATGCTGGAAGAACAGGAATCTGCGATCGACCTCCATGTGGTTGCGCTGTTCGACAATGCCCAGGGTGCTGTACTGGTACTTCTTGCCTTCCCCGGAAGAGTATCCGGCGTAGGCGCCGAGCTCGAACAGGTGCATGTTCACCGCCTGCGTGTAATGATCGGGACGGTAGCCCGCGATCGCACCGAAGGACAGGTCGCCGACCTCCTTTTCAAACTGCACTCCATCGATGGCGCCCAGGCTCGATATCTTCGGATTCATCTTGCGGCCGACGGCGATCCAGGAGTTCGGATTCAGGTCGTATTTTACCGCCAGCGAATAGACCTTCAGGGCGTCGCTCAGATGGTCCTTCACTTCGTACCACTCGTTGACGGTGTGGCGGAAGGAGATGTAGTTCTCGAAAGAGAAGCCGGTATTGCGCAAATGATCGGCGCTAAGCGAAAGGGTGTAACGAAACCGGGGGTCGCTCTTCCGGTCGGAAAACCGAAAATAGGAGGTCGCCGCCAGGCGCCCTTTGATGACCTCGCGAAAGCCTTCCTCTTGCTGACCACGGCTCTGCCGTGCGACCGGTTCTTTCCGCTTTTCTGCGACCGGGGGCTTTTCTTCCGCCGTTTCCTCCTTTTGTTCGATCTTCTTTCGCGCGAACACTTTATCTCCTACCCGAATGTCGAGCGATCCGACCATCGTACATACGCAGGAGATCGAAGATTTATTTGCGACGACCAGGGCCGCTTCCGCCTGGCCCGTAGCCGAAAGGAGAAAAAGCGTATCTCCCGGAGCGATCGCCTCCGTGGAGGCAAATTTCACATACACGTTCTGGGAGGAAAGGTACGACACCTGTCCTTCCTCGATACTGCGGTAGTCTTGTCCCCATAGCCAACAAGGGCCGATCACGGAGAAGATGACCAATAAGGCACGTCTCATTCAGCTGTTGCTAAAACGGTGAAGAAATTTAATTACCGTTAGGGTGACAGGAGTAACATGCTGTGCTTTCATAGGTGTACCCCGAGACTCCATTGTGGTCGTTGTTGACCTCATTCTGGTTGTCATGCTCATGGCAATCGATACAACTGAACATCGTGAAATCACCGGCAATGGTATGGCATTCGATACACTCGTCCCACTCCTCCTTATGCTTCCCGGAATAGATCGGAAAGTAGAGATCGTCGTGGTCGAAGGTAGAAGGAACCCAGGCAGTTTCACTGTGACATAGCTCACAATCGGTAGGAAACTGCGATGCCTGATGATCGGGATTCGTCGTTTGGTTGTAGTCGGTGGAGTGACAGCCGAAGCAGGTGTTCGGAGTATTGTTGTAGTCGCCGTTGTGGCAAGCCGCACAATCGTTGGCGATCAGCGCATGCGCCCCGTTCAGGGCGTAGTAGTCGTTATGCACGTCGAAGGTGGCCGGCATCCAGTTCGGTTCCGTCGTGTGGCAGGCCGCACAGTCCATCGACAAACCGAGGGAATTATGGTC
>JAGQXA010000899.1 GCA_020436865.1 Saprospiraceae bacterium
ACGGCCGTCCGCGAGAATCCTCCGGTAGTGGGGTAGGCCTGAAAGAACGAGCCGCCCACATTGGCCAGGCCCAGGGCGATCAGCTCCTGATTGGGGATGACCTTGTAGTTCTTGTGTTTAGCCTGAATGGCTTTAGCTACGGCGATGCTTTCCATAAAACTGACCAGGGCGATGGTCAGGGCGATCGGCATGAGCGCGCCGGTCGTGCCCCAGCTAAAGGCCGGCAGTTCGAAAGAGGGGAGTCCTTGTGGCACGGTACCCACGATCTTCACTCCTTCCCCCGACAGACCGAACAGCCAGACGGCCAGGATGCCGAAAACGACGGCCAGCAGCGGACCGGGGATGGCCCTACTTACTTTTTTTACCAACAGGATCAGGCCGATACCGCCCAACCCGATCAGAAAGGTCGGCCAATGTAGTTCGCCGATCCGCTGCCCGGCCTCGATCAATATCTCATGAATATGATGACTGCGGCCCAGTGGAATGCCCAGCAGGTGCTTGAGCTGGCTAAGTCCGATGATCAGGGCGGCTGCCGAAGTGAAGCCGCTGATCACCGGATGCGAGAGGAAATTCACCAGGAACCCAAGCCGGAAAACCCCCAGCAAGAACTGTATCCCTCCGACGAGCAGCGCCAGCAGAATGGCCATCTGCAGGTAGGCTTCCGTGCCGCCTTCGGCCAGGGCGCCTACGCCCGCGGCAGTCAGCAGCGATACCATGGCCACCGGCCCCACGGCCAATTGCCGCGAAGTGCCCAGCAAGGCGTAAACGATCAGCGGAAGGGTAGAGGCGTAGAGCCCGTAGATCGGCGGCAGGCCGGCGATCATCGCGTAGGCCATCCCTTGCGGGATCAGCATGACGCCGACGGTCAGTCCGGCCGAAAGGTCGCCTTTCAGGTCGTCGCGCCGGTAGTTCGTGATCCAATCAAAGGCAGGGAAGTATGACTTGAGGTTCATAATGTTCGTTGATTACGTCGACAAAGATAGGAGTCGCGACACGATCGGTCAGTGATGAAGGTCACTTGTCGCTTTGCATCGATTTAAGCCCGCCGTCGAGATTGTACACCTGTTCGAAACCGGTGTTCTTCAACAGAGTGCACACCCGGGTGCTGCGGCGGCCGGAACGGCAATAGACGTAGTAGGTCTGCTTCGGGTCGAGCTGTTCGAGCCGGTCGATGAAGTCGTGGGAAAGGTAGTCGAAGCCGACCGCCCGTTCGAGCGGCGCCCCCGATTGCATTTCCTCGGGCGTGCGGACGTCGAGCACGATCGCTTCCGGAGAGCGTCTGATCGCTTCCAGAAAATCGACGGGCGGTAGATTCTTTAGCTGGCTTTTGAGTAGTTGCCAGCGCGAGGTCTTACAGCTGGGATCCATTGCCTGTTGGGGATTGCTTTTTGAAATTAAAGGTTTCCTTTCTTTTTGGCAAAAAAAGGAGGCGGAATCGATCTGTTCCGCCCCTTTTTCTGCACTTGTCCGATCAGTTCGCGATCAGTTCAGGTTCGTTTTGGCCAGGTAGAAGTCGACCTTCTCGTAGCTGGCGTTGGCGATGCGTTCGTCCATTTCTTCCAGCGTTTTGGGCGGCGGCACGATCACCATGTCGCCTTCTTTCCAGTTGACCGGCATGGCGTACTTGTACTTATCGGCCGTTTGCAGGGCCAGCAGAATGCGTTTGATCTCTTCCATGTTGCGGCCCACGTTGAGCGGGTAGTAGAGTACGAGGCGGATCACGCCTTGCGGGTCGATGAAGAACACCGCGCGCACGGCAGCCGTGCTGCTTTCACCCGGATGCAGCATGCCGTAGAGATTGGCCACCTTCATGTCGAGGTCGGCGATGATCGGGAAGTCCATGTAAATGCCGGTCTTCTCCCGAACGTTGTTCACCCAGGCGAGGTGCGAGTGGATGCTGTCGATGCTCAGACCGATGAGCTTGGCATTGTGCTTCTGGAAGAATTCCTTTTCCTTGGCAAAGGCCGTCAGCTCGGTGGTGCAAACCGGGGTGAAGTCGGCCGGGTGCGAGAACATCACGACCCAGCTGTCTTTGTTGAATTCCGAGAATTTGAGCGTGCCTTTGGTCGTTACGGCCGTAAAATCGGGCGCCTTGTCGCCGATGCGCGGCATGGGGTTGACTTTCAGTGCGTCTTCCATATGGATGGATTTTATTGTTATAAAGGTGGATGAATAAGAACTTGAATGCAAAGGTAGGTGAGGGGGCATTCTCGGTCTGTGATGTGCTTCACAGGTCGGACAAAAGAAAAGGCAAAATTCCCGGCAAATCCATGATTTTGGTCATTCGAAACGCTGATTTTTGTTAGCTTGCCTTCTCTTGTTTTCGGCTAATTTGGTATAGTTATTTGGACTAAATAATAATCGATCCCTGCGACAAATTACAGCCATATTGCTTCTGTTCGGTATCTTGATCGCCTCCTGGCGGGAGGCGGTGCAGTTGGTCGTTTTCAAAGCGGCTCAATCGGAGATCGTCGAGAAGTGGTGCGTCAATCGCGAACAGCCGGAAAAGCACTGTAACGGCAAGTGCTACTTGAGCCAGAAAATGCAGGAAAGCCACGACCAGGACGATAACCGGCCCACATCGGCCTTCCTGAACTTCGAGTCGAAGATCGTTTTTATGATGGCTGACCCCTTGCCGCTCCTTTTTCGGGAGGTTCTTCAGCCGCCCGCCCGTTTCTCCCATCTCGGGCTTCTTTCCTTTCTCTTTCCCGTCGAGATCCTGCACCCTCCCGAGTTTGTCAGTTGATCGCATTCCTCCTTTGATCAACCAATAAACATGCTAATCATGACGAGATACATCACCTTGCTCGTCGTGTTCTTCCTGGCATTGTCTGAAAGTTTCGCCTGTGAAGTTTGTGGCTGTTCGGCCAGCAGCGCCGGTTTGGGGCTGGTGTCGGGCTTCCGCAATCACACCTTGGGGCTCCGCTGGTCGGAGGCCTCCTTCGAGGGCGCCGGGGAAGGACAAGACGTGGGAGCGCAGGATGCGTTCCATACCTACGAGTTTTTTGCCAGATACCACTTGTCGTCGCGCTGGCTCCTGGCGGCCGGCTTGCCCTATCGCCGTAATGTGCGGCAGGCGTCCGACGGCGATCGCCTGAGCCAGGACGGATTTTCCGATCCGCGCTTGCTGGTCGGCTATGTGCTCCTTGACCAGCAGCAACTCGGCAAAAGCGGCAAACTGTACCTGGAGGTGCAGGCCGGCGCCAAATTCCCTCTCGGCAGGTACAACTCCGACATTCACCAGGAGAACCTCCCCGAGAACTTCAATACCGGTTACGGTTGTTTCGCCTATCTGGCGCAGGCCAACGCCGTGCTGCTGATGGGTAAGGCAGGCCTTTCCTGGTCGGCATCTGCGCAGTTCAACGGTCGTTCGACCGACGACTATCGATTCGGCCGGCAACTGACTTCCAGCCTGCTGGGCTTTTACCAGCTTCAGCCTGCCGGAGGATGGCTGTTCATCCCGCTGGCCGGACTGTCGGTCGAGCAGATCGGCGCCGACCGCTATCCGACCGGGCTGTCCGTGCACGGCACCGGTGGGAACGGGGGCTTCGCCCTTGCCGGTGTCAATGTGCGCTACCGTGACTGGCAGATCGCTTTTGCCGCCAGGCTTCCAGCCTGGCAAAGTTATTCCGACGGGAAAGTCGACGCAAGAACGCGACTGACCCTCGAATTATCCTATTTCTTCTAATTCAGAAAAATTCTCTCTAAAATGAAAAAGTTTCTTTTGTTTCCCCTTCTGTTTGCCTTGGTCGCTTCGATCGGTTGTAAGAACGACGACGAAGATCCCACGCTCGACCCTGAATACCACGCCCATATCGTTTCGCCCAACACCGATGCAAAAATGGTGGGCGACGAGATCCACATCCAGGTGGATTTCGAAGATCACAATGGCGGCACGGTACACCACATCAACGTGCGGATCTACAGCAAAGACGATGGCACCGAGATCTACAACCAACCCACCGAGGCCCACGTGCATGCGACCGAGGGTTTTTACACCTTCGAAGACGATTTCACCCTCAACGTCGATCCGCATACCGACTGGATACTCGAAGCCAA
>JAGQXA010000192.1 GCA_020436865.1 Saprospiraceae bacterium
GCGGGCGGAGGTGGAGGAGTTGCGGAGTGCGGGAGTCGGACATAATTAGTCAGGTTTAATGGAAAATGGATTATTGGAAGATTGGTTTAGAGGAAGTCAACAAAATGGCTCTTTTATCTTTCTACTTTCCTCTTTCATCTTTTCCAAAAACCATGTATATTTGCACCCGCTTCCTAGCAATGGCGTGGTAGCTCAGCTGGTCAGAGCGCAGGATTCATAATCCTGAGGTCGGGAGTTCAAGCCTCCCCCACGCTACGAAAGGGCTTGTCGATTATCGTCGGCACGCCCTTTTTTCGTGTGTGGCTCAGAGGGTCAAGTCGCAGGTTTTAACACGACGGGGCTCAGGCGATCGATCGTCCGCCGCTTCTCAGAAACCGGTCCTGCAATTTTTTTGGCCAGGATTCTTTTTTCATCCGGCCTCCATTCAATAGCTTTAAGGATCGCTATACCGACGCCGAAGTGGTTGGGGATTTTCCCAAACCACTTTCGCTTGGGTATACTATCTGCCAACTCATAACGTGCGTTCATGCCCGAGACCCAAACGATCCTCTTCCTGGCTTCCAATCCCTCCGAAACCGGAATCATTCAGCTCGAAAAGGAGCATAGCCGCATCTCCCGGGAACTACAAGACAGCGACCACCCGCAGTCTTTTATCATCCGCCCGAAAGATGCCGTCACCCTATTGGATTTTCAGGAATCCATGTCCAGGGAAAAGCCGACCATCGTACACTTCTCCGGACATGGCGTCAGCGGAAAAGCTTCCCTCCGGGAAACGATCTCTGAACATGGCAGAAGCCTGAAATTAAGGGAAGACGATCCGGAAGACGATTCAGGGATCATCCTCCTGGACTACAGCAAGCGGCAGGCTTTTTTCGTGCCCACTCAGGTCATTAAGAGGATCTTCGAATCGCACATGAACCTATCGGGACTCCCCCCGGTCAGGATCGTATTGTTTAACTCCTGTTACTCGCAGGCACAAGCCGAAGCGATCGCTCAGATCGTACCTTATGTCATCGGATCCACTTCGGCTGTCAACGACGAGGCCGCGATTGCCTTTGCCACCGGGTTCTACTCCGGTATCTCGGAAGGGCTGCCTGTGGAAATGTCTGTCGACCGGGGCATCACCAGCGCCATGGCCTACGGCGAGCCCGAGGACCGCTTTGTGCTTTACCGGGACGGGAAAAAGGTCGACTGGAATGCCGTCGCGCAAGAGTCGAGGGAAGAACGGAACCTCCGGCAGCCGGTAGAAGAGAGATCCACTCCGCCTCCGACAGCCGATCAGCAGACCTTGGGCGTCATTCCAACCTTCATCGGATTTACGGAGAAGGCAGAGAAGGACCTCGAACCGGCGTTCTTTATACCTACCTTCATCCGCTCCTTGGAGGAATACCACGACATCTTCGGAGGGGAATTCGAAATGGAATTCGAATTGATCAGGCATGAGGATAACCTCTTCGTCGGTTTTTCCAAAGGAACTTTCTTCCTTTACCGAAGCCTGAAATTGTTCTTTGCCAACGGTGGTAAAGGTTGTTACATCGTTTCCGTCGGCCCCTATCACACGATTGGAGTAGAATCAGAATCCTTCGTGGATCTGCTCAAGCAAGGACTGGACAGCCTTCTCACCATCAGGTCCGCCACACTGATCGCCATGCCCGACCTGATGATCCTACCCGAGCCCGCCGATTGCGGAGCGGTGCAGCAAAAAATGCTCTTCCACTGCAAGGAAGAAACCGGTAACCGCCTGGCCTTGCTCGACCTCTTCGCCGGATTCCTCTCCAGGAATCATGAAGACCCTGCCCACGACCTCGTCATCGGATTCCGGGAATTGATCGGGATGAATGCCATGGAGTTCGGTATCGCCTATTATCCCTGGCTGGTAACCACGTCCGAAGAAGCTCCGGAGGATGCGTTGGCCAGATTTTCCAACCAAGCCGTCCTGCTCGACGAATTGATCCTGGAGAACGATCAATTACTGGAACAGGGAAAGATCCAGGAAGATCGCCATGCCGAAACCCGGGCATTTCTTGAAATGGCCTTTTATCAGGTCAGGGAGGTCACCGAGAATGTCGACAAGGTACGACTGACCCGGCAGCTCAAAGCGGCGAGCCCCAAATTCGCACAGCTGTTGGCCCAGATCCGTAAAGGTCTGAATGCGATGCCTCCCAGCGGAGCCATGGCGGCGCTCTTGTCGAATGCCCGGTGGATCGACGGTCGTTGGGTTCCCAGTACCCATACCCTCCTTCAATCGGTCGAGAAACCCTGCGTGAGCTTTTCCGCGCAAGAGGAAAAAGACCTTCATCAACCTTTGAGCCTCAAATCGATCAATACCATCGTACAACCTTCGCCCATCTCCCCCGAACTGACGATCGGCGCCACCACCTGGGAACAGGCCACTACGGCCCACCTCAACCTGAAAGCCGAAGTGGCGGATCTGACCATCGTTGCTTCCTCCGGCAACGTCCCAACGTGATGATCAGGGCGTTCTGACGCTGCAGTCTTCCGACAACCGACATTTCTCTACGCAAGGCGACAGAGAGTAAGCCGAGCAAAGAAGCGCCAGGATAGACCGCGGCAGAATGGCAGCATCAATTTTCCGCTTTTTCCTCCTCTTTCGCCTGCTTCTTGAAATATCGCCGGAACAGAAAATTGTGCTTCATGGCCTCCATGTTCTCGTTGAAGCTGGCGGTGCCCTCCTCCAGGTTCTCCAGGATGGCCTTCAGGTCGGCGGCCGCTGTAGAATCGCGCAGCAACACCTCCGCCACCCCTTCGCCCCGGTTGAGGTCTTCCATGGCCGACCGCAACTCCTCTCCCGAACGGGCGACCTCCTCACCGGTACGCTGCAACTCGGCGATCACCGGACCGAACTCGTCGACCAGCAGGCTATCGAGGTGGTCCGTGAAAGCCTCCAGTTTCTGCGGCAGGGCCTGGTCGGTGAGCAGATAGCCGAGCGTACCCTCTCCCTCGGAAACCCCGGCCACGATGTCGCGCAGATCGGCGATCAGCAGGCGGAGGTCGCCGCTGGCCGCTTGCAGATTGTCGAGCGAACTTCCGAAGGCGATCGCCATCGTGCTGTCGCGCAGCAGCAAAGGGATCGTTCCCTGACCGTCATTCAGCTTCTTGGCGATCTCGAGCAGTTTGTTGGAGAGCAGAGATAGATTATCGTTGGTATTGCCCAGCGTGTTCAGCATTTCGGTGGGATCGATGCGACTGAACGAAGTCAGCACATCGCCGTCTTCGGCAGGCAGCTCATTCCCATTTCCCGGACTGATATTCAAGATGACGTTGCCGACCAGGCCGTCCATCCCAATGCTCGCAATGGCGTCCTTCCGGATATGCCCCTTCACTTGTCCGTCGAGCACCATGACCACGCGCAGCGTCGTGTCGTTCAACAACTGAATGGTCTCGATGCTGCCGACCACGATCCCGGCATAGCGTACGTTGTTGCCGACCTTCAGGCCATGCGCGTTCGGCACATAGGTTTCCAGGCGGTAGCGTTCGCCGAAGAGGTTCTTCCGGTTGCCGATGTAGTAAATGCCGACGGTGAACAGCACAATCCCTACGGTAACGAAGATGCCAAGACGAACGGTGTTTCTGACTTCTTTTGCCATGATCGGTGGTGTTGAAGTAGCGGTCGGACCGCTACTGAATTTCACTTAAAGAACGCCCTGACCTTCGGGTCGTTCGAAGCGGCTAGCTCGGCGTAAGTTCCTTCCGCATAGTTGGTGCCTTCGACCAGCATGATCATGCGATTTGCGATCACGCGGGCACAATCCATATCGTGGGTGATGATAAAGGAGGAGGTGTGGAACTCGCGCTGCACCTGCAGGATCAATTCGATGATCTCCTTAGCCGTAATGGGGTCCAGTCCGCTCGTGGGTTCGTCGTACAGGATGATCCGCGGGCGCAGGATCAGCGTGCGGGCCAGGGCCACCCGCCGTTTCATCCCGCCCGACAGTTCCGACGGCATCAGGTCGATGGCGTGGGCGAGGCCAACGCTGTCAAGAGCGCTCACGATCAGTTTTTCCTCTGCCTCTCCACGCATCCGGTCGGGGTGACGCCGCAGGGGAAACTGCAGATTTTCGCGCACGGTCATCGAGTCATAAAGGGCGCTGCCCTGAAAAAGGAACCCCACATCGGTGCGCAGCCGGTCGAGCGCGACCTGATCCAGGTCGGGTATGCTCTTCCCGAGTACTTCCAAGGTACCGGAATCGATCTCTTCCAGCCGCACGATGCACTTCAGCAAGACCGATTTGCCGGAGCCGCTCTTACCTACCATGACCAGGTTTTCGCCATCGTACAGATCGAGGTCGAAGCCAAGCAATACCTCGTGCTCGCCGAAGGCCTTGCGCAAGCCGCGGATGTGGATCAAGGGGGGCGATGTAGGAGACTTGCTTTCCATGAGGTCAGAGTTCGTAAAAAATGTCGGCGATCAACACGGCGATGAGGTCGATCACGAACAACAACAACGAAGCGACCACCACGGCCTGATTGGCCGCCGAGCCCACCCCGGCGGTGCCCCTGGCTGCATAGTACCCCTTGTAGCAGCCGATCAGGCCGATGGCCAGACCAAAGAAAAAGGACTTGACCGTACTGGGGATGAGATCGCCGAACTCGAGGTTGTTGAACACCTGATTGAAAAAGAGCCGGAAGGTGACGTCGCCCTTCAGGTTTTCGACCAAAAAAGCGGCGAACAGGCCGATCGCATCTGCTATCAGCACTAGTACCGGCACCATCAGCATAGCGGCCAATACGCGGGTGACCACCAGGAATTTGAAGGGATTGGTGCCCGATACCTCCATCGCATCGATCTGCTCGGTCACGCGCATCGAGCCCAGCTCGGCCCCGATGCTCGACCCGATCTTGCCCGCGCAGATCAGGGCGGTCACTACCGGCCCGATCTCCCGCACGAACGAGATGCCGATCATCGAAGGCATGTACGACTCGGCGCCGAACTCGATCATCGTCGGACGGGTCTGCAGATCGAAAACCAGGCCCATGATGAAGCCGGTGGTGGCTACCAGAAAGAGCGATTGATAGCCGATGATGTACGACTGCCGCAGGAGTTCGCGGAACTCAAATGGCGGCCTGAACGCCTCCCGGAAGAAACGGGCGGTAAACAACGACACCTTCCCCGTTTCATCGAAAAAGGTGAGCAGTCCGCGATAGGGTTCCTTTTCTCCAGACATAAGTTACCGGTTTAGAGTTCATCTCGAAGGCTCAGCAGCTCGAATTTCACCGCCCAGCAATCGTAGTATGCCACCTGCACCGCTCGCTGAGCGGCCGAAAGCGCTTCTTCTGCTTCCAGTACCTCGCGAACCCCGGCCAGGTCGCTTTGAAAACGGGTTTGCAGGTAGATCAGTTCGTTTTCGGCGAAAGCCGCCCGCCTCCGCTGCAGGCGAAGGGTCTCCAGCGCGGCCCTGAATTGATACCCGGCCCGGGCGGCCGCGAGGGCCAACTGATCTTCCTGGCCGGTCCAGCGCCATTCGGCCTGTCTCCTCTCCAATTCGAGCTGATCCAGTCGATGCCCGTTGGAGACGAGCCGGTTGATCTCCCACACGGCTTTCAGGCCTACAAAACTATTGAAGTACCACGAGAGCTGATCTTCGCCCTCGTTGTCGACCTTCTTGCCGAGCGCCACGACGCCCAGCTGACTGTACAGCGAAACCCTCGGCCAAACGGCCCGGCGTTGGAGTGCCGACTCCAGTTCGATCAAGCGAACCTGCCGTTCGCCCAATCGATATTCGGGCAGCCGGCTCAGATCGACAGGCGATACCGGCAACCCGGCTGGATCTTCTTCCGGCTCGAAAGGCTGGGTCAAGGCAATGGGGCGGTCCGGCGGCACTCCGAGCAGTTGCTTCAGCAGCAGTTCGCTCATTTCCAGCGCCTCGGCAGCCTGGGAGGTCTCCGCGCGATTCTGTTCGAGGGTCAGCAGTACCCGTTCCTCTTCGAGAGCGGGGAGCAGTCCGGCCGATACTTTAGCCCGCACCTGTTCGAGGGTGCTTTCCAGGCGGCGAGCCGTTTGCCGGAGCTGAGCCTGGCGTTCCCGGGCGGCGAGCAAGGTCACATAGCTCTTGGCGACCTGCAGTTTCAGGTTCCGCGCCTCGACCTCTATTTGTAGTTCGGCGGTCGCTCCCGCTTCGCGCAAGATCTTCAGCTCGGAAAACAGCGTCGGGTCGAACACCACCTGCCGCAGGTCGAGTACCGGGGCCCCGCCGATATTGCCGCCCAGTTGCACAACGGCCACTTCGCCGGGGCGGCCGACCGCCTCGCCCGGCAACAGGGTCGGCGGACGCTCGAAGTAGTAGCGGGCATCCAGGGCCAGGTCGACCTGCGGGTACAGGCGCAAGCGAGCCAGGGCCAGTTCCTCTTCGGCCAACCGGCGGTCGAGCAGGCTGATCTGATAGGCCGGCCCCCGCTCGATAGCCCGCAACTGAGCCTCGGCCAGCGTCAGGCGAAGGGTATCCTCCTGAGCAAATAGCCCGGCAGCGGCGAGCAGTAGGAGCATGAGCAGCAGAAATGGGAAGTTGCGCATGGTTTTCGATTTTTCAAAAGCGGAACACCGCGGCCGGCTCCAAGCGGATCACCCGCCGCGAGGCGAAGGCCGCCCCGAGCAGCGCGATCAAACAGATCAGGCCGAAAAAGGCCAGCTGGAATTCCAGGGTAAAACTCACCAGCACCCCCTGCCGCTCCATGGCCGTGCGGAACAGACGGATCAGCAACTGCCCGATAGCAAAACCCGGAACGCCGAACAGCAAGGCCTGGGTGTAGATCAGCTTCCGGATATAGCCGTTGGTAGCCCCGATGGCTTTCATCGTGCCGTAGTCGCGCAGGTGGTCGATGGCCGAAGAGTAGAGCGTCAGCCCGACGATGGCGATGCCTGAAATGAAGGCGAACACCACCATGGTGCCGATGGCCAGCACGATGCTGGAATGTTTGAGATAGAAAATGACGGAGGTGCGGCGCAGCTCGCCTTCCAGCCAGGCCCTGACGCCAAAGGCATTGTCGTTGATGGCGTCGCGCACCTGGGCCGGCGAGGCGCCGGGGGCGGCTTTGACCAGAAAGACGGTAGCTTCGTACGGACTGCCGTTGGCAAACCAGCGGGCCCGGTCGATCGTGGTGTAGGAAAAGGCCCGGGCAAAACCTCGGACGCCCTTCGTTTGAGCGGCCACGTAGGCTCGTTTGCCATTGATCTCGAAGGTCGCGCCGAGATCGGTGATGGGAAATACCCGCTCTTCGTAGAGGTCGACGCTAATGCCGCCGTCGGGAAGGAGGTCCTGATGCGTGCCGGCAAAAAAACCGGCCGGCGCGCCGGCATAATCGGGCGGCTCCACGCCGATGAGCTTCACGCTCTCCTTGTCGCCCCCTTCATACTGCACATAGCCGTTGGTGATGTAGACCGGGTACACTTTCTGCACGCCGGGCAGCGAGGCGATCTGGTATTGAATGCGGACGTCCAGCGGATGCAGGTCGTTGATGTTCTGAGTCTTGTTGTCGAGCACCCAGATATAGCCCGGCGCCGTGGTGACGATCTTCCCGATGCCGTCGGTGATAAAGTTGAACACGCTGATCTGCTGTCCGATCAGGAAGGTAGACACGACGATGCCCAGCAAAGCGCCCAGAGAGTTTGCTTTGTCGTAGAAGAGGAATTTCCAGGCGGTGCGCAACATTTGACAAATTTTACTCACTCACATCGATCACGCATTCGACCCGCTGCCCATAGAGTACGCGCTCCTGCCCCGTTTCGAGGCGCACGCGCACCCAGCGCACGCGCCGGTCTTCGAGCCGCCCGATGTCTTCGGCAAACAGCGACTTTTGCCGCAGGGCCGGCGACACTTCGACCACCGTTCCCGCAGCGATCGTGTCGCGGCCGCCCTGCAGGCGGATGAAAGCGCCCTGCCCGACCTTGACCCTGGCGGCGTAGAGTTCGTCGATCTCCGTCAACACCTCCATTGGGCCTACCGGGGCCAGTTCGGCCAGACGCACGATGGGCGCAGCTGCCGCGCCGACCGATGCTTCACGGGTCAGGAGCACGCCGTCGGCCGGCGCTTTGATGAAGTACTTGTCGCGACCCAGTCGGGCCAGATTCAGAGTCGCGCGCAGCTCGTCGACCTGCCTTTGCGCTGCTTCCAGATCGGCCTGCAAGGCGTCGATCTCGTAGCGAGCCGACTGCCAGGCCGTTTCGGCTTCGTCAAGGGCTTGTCTCGGACCGGCGCCTTTTTCTACCACTTCTTTCACGCGCAGGTAGTCGCGTTCGGCGCCTTCCGCCAGTAACTCTGCCCGTCGCGCCTTCACCTGAAGGGCGCGCAAGGAGGCCTCCCCCGTACGGATCTGCGCTTCGACCACGGCGATCCTCGCTTCTTCCAGGGCATGGTCGATCACGAAAAGCACTTGCCCGCTTCGCACGGTATCGCCCAACTTGGCCCGTACGGATTCGATCAGCCCCGTAACCTGGGGATAAATGTCGATGGCGCCCCCCTCCGGTTCGACCTTGGCCAGTCCGGCCACGCGTTCGGGTACGACGTCGTATGCCTTTCCGGTTTCCGGAGCGGTGCTTGTCGATAGCGGCGCCGAACTTTCGCGACAGGCCGGCAAGAGGAAGCCGCAGCAGAAAGCCGTCAGGAGCAGGCGGTTCATATGTCGGATCGGTTTCATTCGTTGGTATCTTTTTGCGCTGCCAACACCCGTCCGCCGACCACCGTGATCACGCGGTCGGCATAGGGCTTCAGGCGTGGGTCGTGGGTGACGATCACCACGGCCTTGCCTTGCCGGGCCAGGGCCTGCAACTCGAGCATGACCCGGTCGAAGGAGACCTCGTCGAGGGCGGCCGTCGGTTCGTCGCACAAGAGGATGGGCGGGTCGGTGACGAGGGCGCGGGCGATGGCCGTGCGCTGCTGCTCGCCGGAAGAAAGCTGGCGCGGCAGGCTCCTGCACTTGGCCGACAGGTTGACCTTGGCGAGCGCTTCGCGGGCTCGGCCCAGGGCTTCTTTCCGCGAAATCCGGCCATCGAGTAAGAGGGGGAAGGCCACATTTTCCTCGGCCGTCAGGGGCGAGATGAGGTTGTACGTTTGAAAAACAAAGCCGATCACCTTCAGCCGAAGGGCGGCCAGTTCGCGGTCGTTCAAGCGGTTGAGCTCGCGGCCGTCGACCACCACCGTGCCCTCCGTCGGATAGATCACGCAACCGAGGAGCGAGAGCAAGGTGGTCTTTCCCGACCCCGAGGGTCCGATGATGAGCAATACCTCGCCTTCCTGCACCTCCAAATCCGTGCGGTGCAGGGCCGTAACGACCGTGCCGCCGGTTTGGTACTCTTTTTTGGCGGATTGTAGGCGGGCGATGGTCATGGCCTGTAGGCGAATTGGTTGATTAGTGTATTGGTTGATTGGGGGATTGGTTAATTGGGGGATTGGGTTATTGGGGGATTGGTTGATTGGGGTTGTTGGGTCCTATGGTCCGGAGGTCCTTGGGTCCTTTGGAAGCTCCAGCGGAGCTGCTCCCTCGCCCCGCGAAGCGCCCCCTTTCCACCTCTGTATCCTCTGTATCCTCTGTATCCTCTGTAACCTCTGTAACCTTTGTAACCTTTGTA
>JAGQXA010000900.1 GCA_020436865.1 Saprospiraceae bacterium
AGGCGGCCATAGGCCAGACCGGCCATAAAATGCACCTTGTAGAACCCATCCTCGTCGAGCCAGTCTTTGATGGTGAACATCACCGGCACTTCCACGTAGTCGAGATGCACTCGCCGCCGCGGCAGGCTGTTATCGCCGAAGATCTCCAGGATGCTTCCGCGCTGGCTGAAGAGGATGTCGACCGAGAGTTCCATTTTTTCCGTGAAGCGGGCGATGCCCCGGATGCCGGCCCGCACGCCCACCTTGTTGTATTTGGCCATATCGTCGCCCTGGATCTGGGCGGCATTAAGGCCGGCTACCAGGCCTGCGCCGAAGCGCTGCTCCTGGGCCAGGGTATCCTGGGAAAGAAATAGGGTGAGCAACAAGAGTACGCCGAAGGGGATCAGTCTTTTCATAGCTGTCAGGTGGTTTTCAGTAGAAAGATGAAGGATAAAAGTAAAAAGACTAGAGGAAAGAAGGTCCTTCGCCCCCTCTTTTATCTTTCTACTTTCATCTTTCTACTCGCTCAGAAGACCATATAAACGACCGAAACCGACAAAAAGTACTGCATCAGGCGGGTCGAAGCCACATCCGGGTGACGTTCGGGGTCGAACAGCGGCGTGAGTTCGACCGAATGGCGCAGGGTAAGTCCGAGATTCTCCGTCACATATACCGAGGCGCCCAGAATGAGATTGATATCATTTTTGGTGAACCAGGGTTTCAGGACGTTCATCGGTACGACCTCGGGCTTGAAGGTCGTCGTTTCCTGCACCTCCGAGCCGATAAGCCGGCCGTAGGACAGTCCGCCGTGCAGATGGATGGCGTAGTAGTCGTCGTATGTTTCGTAGGTCAGGTAGTTGAGCAGGAAGGCTGCTTCGACATAGGACAGGGAGAGATCGAAGGCCCCCCGGTCGGGCGCTCCGCCGGAGAACAAGGAGCCGCCCGAGCCCTTTGACGACTTGCTGCCGCGCTGACTGAAGGACAACTCGGTGTCGAGTTCGAAGCGATCGCCCAGCACGGTGGCGCCCCGCAAACCTGCCAGCAGGCCCAGTTTGCGGTATCCCTGATGGTCGTCGCCATCGATCTGACCGGCATTGAAGCCGAGGAAGGCGCCGGCCTTGAACCGCTGTTCATAGTGCTGTGCCGAAGCGCTCAACGATAGGAGAAGGAAGATCGCCCCCGATAACACGGAGACAAAAAACGGGTGTACGGGTGATCTCATTTCGCGCGATTTTGGTGAGGATGTCTTGCAACGGCTTTTCGCTTCTCTACAATATTACTATTTTTCAGCAAATTTGGGCGGACAGAATGCCGCATTTGCCAACCGGCTACAATCCGCCCTTTCACAGGTCAGACTTATGTTCAAATATACCAAACACACCCTCAAGAAGCTGGAAACCCTGTTCGAAGAGGTTGGCTATACCGTTCGTTACGAGAAGGGCAACTTCCAGTCGGGCTATTGCCTGGTCGAAAACCGCAAGGTCGCCGTGATCAACAAGTTCTTCGAAACCGAAGGCCGGATCAACACCCTCATCGATATTCTCGGCTCTATCGAAGTGCCGGAGGAGGGGCTGACCGACCCCTCCCGCAAGATCCTGCGCCAGGTCATGCGCGCCGAAACCTCGGAACCGGAAGATAACGCCTAAGCCCCAGCCTTGAAAACGAATCCATTTACGCTGACCTTCCTCGGCACGGGCACCTCCCAGGGCGTTCCCGTGATCGGCTGCGATTGCCCGGTCTGCAGGTCGGACGACCCCCGCGACCGGCGGCTTCGCACCGCCGCCATGCTCGATACCGGCCAAAGCCAGATCGTCATCGACGTCGGCCCCGACTTCCGCCAGCAGATGCTTCGCGCCGGCGCCGCCAACGTGCGGGCCGTGCTGCTCACTCACGAACACAACGACCACATTATCGGCCTCGACGACCTGCGCCCCTTCAATTTCCTGCAGTGGCGCAATATGCCCATTTACGCCAGCGAGCGGGTCTGCGAGAACGTGCGCCATCGCTTCGCCTACATCTTCGCCGCCGAGAAATATCCGGGAGCGCCCCTCCTCGAACTGCGGGCCATCGACAAAGACGAGCCGCTTCTGCTCGAAGGACTGCCCATCCAGCCGATCGAGGTCATGCACGGCAAACTACCGGTGCTGGGCTTCCGCATCGGCGCGCTGACCTACCTCACCGACATGAAGACCATCGCCGACGAAGAACTGGAAAAGGTGGCAGGCAGCCGCATACTCGTCGTCAATGCCCTGCACCACAACCCGCATCAAACGCACCTCAACCTCGAAGAGGCTCTGGCCTTCGTCGAACGAGTGCGGCCCGAACAGGCCTACCTGCTGCACTGCAGTCACCGCATGGGCCTGCACGCGGAAGTAAGCGCCGAACTGCCCGAGAACGTATTCCTGGCCTACGACGGACTGCAGCTAAAAATCGAATGATCCGCAAACGCCCGTCTTTCTACTTTTATCTTTTATCTTTCTACTTTTGCCCTAGACACTAACCAACCCATCGCATGAAGCTATTGCAAGACAAAGTCGCCCTCGTTACCGGGGGCTCGCGCGGCATCGGCGCCGCCATCGTGCGCGAATTCGCCGCCCAGGGAGCGCAAGTGGCCTTCACCTATCGCTCTTCTTCCGCCCAGGCCGACGCCATCGCCGCAGAACTCGC
>JAGQXA010000901.1 GCA_020436865.1 Saprospiraceae bacterium
ATGCTGGCCCATTATCGCGACGGCGGCCAATTGCCGATGTGGGAACTGGCCGGCAACTACACCGGCTGCATGATCGGCTACCATGCCGTGCCGGTGATCGCCGACGCCTATCTGAAGGGCATCTTCGGCTACGACTCCCTTCTGGCCCTGGAAGCCATGAAGCAGGCCGCCACACAGTCACGGCTGGGTATTCCGGCCTACCGCCAATACGGCTATATCCCGGCCGAGGCCGAAGCGGAGTCGGTGTCCAAGACGCTCGAGTACGCCTACGACGATTGGTGCATTGCGCAAATGGCCAAGGCCCTGGGTAGGTCCGACGACTACCTGACCTACCTGCGGCGCGCGCAGTACTACAAGAATCTCTTCGATCCGTCGACCGGCTTTTTCCGGGCGCGGATGAACCAGCAATGGGTCGAGCCCTTCGATCCGTCCGAGGTCAATTTCCACTTTACCGAAGCGAATGCCTGGCAGTACGCCTTCTACGCGCCTCAGGATGTAGAAGGCCTGATCGCCCTGCATGGAGGGGCAAAGGGACTGGAAGCCAAGCTCGACGGACTGTTCAGCGCTTCGTCCGCCACTTCCGGCCGGGAGCAGCCCGACATCACCGGCCTTATTGGCCAGTACGCGCACGGCAACGAGCCGAGCCACCACATCGCCTATCTGTACAATTACGTGCATCGCCCCGACAAGACGCAGGAACGGGTCCGCCAGATCCTCGACGAGCTGTACGCCGATGCACCGGATGGACTGAGTGGAAATGAGGATTGCGGACAAATGTCGGCCTGGTACGTGCTCAGCGCACTGGGTTTTTACCCGGTTACGCCGGGTAGCGACCTGTATGCGATCGGGAGTCCGCTTTTCCCTGAAGTGACCCTCCACCTGGAAAACGGAAATAGTTTCCGGATCGTGGCCAAAGGAGCGTCGGCCACGCATAAATACATTCATTCCGCCCGCCTCAATGGCGCCGACTACCGCTACACCTATCTGCGCCACGCCGACCTGATGGCCGGAGGCGTGTTGGAACTGGAAATGGCCGCCACGCCCGGCGCCTGGGGCATGCAGCCCGGCGACGAGCCGCTCAGCCGGATCGACGAGGCGCCCATCGTGTGTACGCCCGTCATTCAACAGGCCGATCCGGCCTTTTACGACAGTACGATCGTGGTACTGACCAACCTCACCGAAGGCGCCCGCATCTACTATACTCTCGACGGCAGTGTGCCCGACACCAACTCGTTGCTGTGCCGGCAAGCGCTGGTGCTGCGAGAAAGCGCCGAGTTGCGGGCCTTCGCTTTTCATCCGGAATGGGGGAGTAGTCCGGTCATTTCCGCCTCCTACTTCCGCATCCCCGAGCGGCGCGAGATCGAGCTGTCGACCGAATACGCGCCCCAGTACGCCGCCGGGGGCGACGGCGCGCTGATCGATTTCCGCCGCGGCGGTTCCGACTTCCGCACCGGCCAATGGCAGGGCTACGAAGGCGTCGATCTCGATGCCGTCGTCGATCTGGGAGCGAGCAAGCCGCTGCAGCGCCTGGCATTGGGCTGCCTGCAAGACGAGAACGCCTGGATCTTCATGCCCCTGCGCGTCCGCTTCTACGCTTCCGACGACGGCCAGGAATTTCGGGAATTGGGGGTCGTCGAGAACGAGATCTCGCCCCGTCAACACGGCGCCGTCATTCGCGACTTCCAATTGCCGGTCAACACGACGGCCCGCTACCTGCGCGTCAAGGCCGAAAACCGGGGCCTTTGTCCCGATTTTCACAAAGGGGCCGGCGGAAAGGCATGGATATTTGTGGATGAGATTGTTTTGGAATAAAGGGAGGCAAAGCCAACCTCCAACCTCACTTAAAATCCGCCGCCCAATCGCTCATCAAGCTCTTATTCTTGTGGGCGGCATTCAGGGGGGCTTTCAGGTCGTCGGGGATCTTCAGGTAGATGCCCAGCACGGTAAAGCGACCGTTCTCCTGCGGGCAGCCGGCGGGCAGGCCGAGCCGGATGGAGGCCTTGCCGTCCTGCAGGTCGTAGAAGGCGAAACTGCGCACGAGATTGTCGCCCATGTGCATGGCGCAACCGCCGTCGGCCAGTTCGATCAGTTCTTCCAGATTGGCGGGCGTTTCGCCTTCGGGGATGGCCTTCTGGATGCGTCGCACCTTCATCAGGGCGGCGAAAACCTCCGAAGCGGGGAACAGATCGGTCAGCTTGACCTCGTCGCCCTTGCCGGCGTGCATGACGCGCATATAGCGGGTGTCGGGATCGGTGCCGCCTTTGGTTTCGACGCCGATACAGACGTACGGCCCGACCCGGGCCAAAAGGCGATAGATCTGGTAATAGGCTTCCTCTCGTTCGTCGTCGGCCAGGATGAAATTCTTGCCGGTCTGCAGATCGGCGGAGAGGATGCTGCCATCGACCGCCTTGACCCACCAACGCTCGTCGCCTTCGACCTCCTGGCGCGTGTACAGCGCTTCGCCCCACTTGAGCATATCGTTCTGAATGCCAATCGGCGTCGCCGAAGCTTCGTAGTCGTCGAGAATGAGTTGGCGGCCGCTCAGTTTCCAGCTGCCGCCCGCTTCAAA
>JAGQXA010000193.1 GCA_020436865.1 Saprospiraceae bacterium
CTGATCATCTATTATTCCGGACACGGCACCTACGATCCGGTGTTCGACGAAGGGTACTGGATACCGGTAGACGGCCATCTCGACAACCAGGGCAGTTTTATCTCCAACAGCAAGATCACCAAGATCCTCCGGGCCATCAAATCGCACCATACCTTCCTGATCGCCGACGCCTGTTTCTCGGGCACACTGGCCCAGGTGAAGTATGTGGGTCTCGAACGCCTCGAACGGAATCCCTCGCGCTGGGTGCTTACGGCCGGCCGCAACGAGCCGGTCGTCGACGGCACCCCCGGCGACAACAGCCCGTTTGCCGGCAGTATCCTCGAATACCTGAAGCAAAACAGCGACAAGAATGTCTTCGTCTCCGACCTGGTCCAATACGTAAAAGCCTCTGTAGGCAACAACAGCGAACAGATCCCGGTCGGCAACGCGCTGCAGGGAGTAGGCGACAAAGGCGGCGAGTTCGTGTTCCGCCACAAGGGTGCGGCGGCCTATGCAGCCTCCCCTCAAACGCTCCTCCCCAAGGATCCCTGGATCCCCGGATCCCCGGATCCTACGGCGCCGGCCGCAAAAAGGCCGTTAAAGGCCTATCTCTATTGGGGGCTGAGCGCCGTTCTGGTGCTCGTTCTCGGCATCTGGGGCATCGGCCGGATCGCCGGCGGCCCCCAGCCCTCCTCCGACCCGGCCGACTGGCTGGTGGCCATGGGACAGAACGGGCTATATGGATTTCAGGACTCGCTGACCGGCCAGATGGTGATCGAGCCGGCCTACAACGCGGCCTGGCGCTTCCAAGAAGGGCTGGCGCCCGTGTCGAAAGGAGGCGTCTGGGGATTCATCGATCCACAGGGCAAAGTGGTCATCCCTCTCCAATTCGACAATGCCGATGGCTTCCAGGAAAACCGCGCGGTGATCAAGATCGACTCTACCTACGGCTACATCAACCGGGCCGGTGAGCCGGTCATTCCGGCCATCTACGATCTGGCCGGCGGTTTCGAGGGCGGAAGGGCCTACGTCAAACTCGGTAAGAACACTTTCCATATCGACTCGATCGGCAATTGCGTGCGCGACTGTCCGCAGTACGGCCTGATCGGTTTCATGGAAGACCCGCGCGATGAGCGGCAGTACCCCACGGTGAAACTGAACGGGCAGGTTTGGATGGCCGCCAACCTCAATTTTGGGTTCAAGGGATCGTTCTGTTATCAGGACCTGCCCGAAAACTGCAAACAGTACGGCCGGCTGTACCCCTGGGAAATCGCCAAAGAGGCTTGCCCTCCCGGCTGGCATCTACCCACCAGTCAGGAGTGGCTAGACCTGCGCGCATCGTTTGGGGGAACGACCAAAGCATACCAGTCGCTCATTTCCGGAGGCGAATCAGGCTTCAATGCCCTGCTCGGGGGCGAACGGTATTCCAACGGCAATTTTTTCAGCCTGGGCGAGATCGGCAAGTACTGGACCAACGATGTCGACGCAGGCAACCTTCGCAAGATCAACTACTTCTATTTTAACCCGACTTCGGGGAAACTGCTGTACACGAGCAGCGAGAAAAACTACGCCTATTCCTGTCGCTGTGTGCAGGACGAAAGCGAAGATCAATAAGACCAAATACCCAAAACCATGCTTTACGCCCTCCTCGTCGGCATCAACCATTACCATCCCGATTCCCGCGTTCCTACGCTCAACGGTTGTGCGAACGACCTGCAGGCAGCCCGCCAATTCCTCGAAGCGCATTTCCCGAAAGACCGGATCGTCATCGAAGAACTTCGCGATCACGACGCCACCTACCAAAATGTCGTCGACCGCTGGGGACCGGCCTTTCTACAAAAGGCGGGCAAAGACGACGTCGTTCTGTTCCTGTACAGCGGGCATGGCGCCCGCGAGCGTTCCGACCGCGCCTTCCTGCCCTATTTCCCGGAAGGGATGAACGAATCGCTGGTCTGCTACGACAGCCGCCTGCCGGGGCGCTTCGACCTGGCCGACAAGGAACTCGGCGTACTCGTACAACGGGTGGCCCAGAATGGCCCGCACGTGGCGCTGTGGCTCGACTGTTGCCATTCGGGCTCGGCCACCAAGGCGGTCGGCGACTTCCGCCTGGGCGCCGTGCGTCAATGGGATATCCGGCAGGAAGAGCGACCGCTCGACAGCTATCTCGAAGGTTATTTTTCGAAAAAAGGCGTACACATCCCCGAAAGCCGCCACATTTCGCTGGGCGCCTGCGACCGCACGGAGAAGGCGTTCGAACTGCTGACGAATCGCGGCAATTTCTCTGCCCATTTGCTACAGGTACTCGATCAATACGGGCCGGCGATCAGTTATGCCCGGCTCTTCACCGAGTGCCGCAACGCCATGCTGCGCCTCTCCGGCGAACAACACCCACAGTTCGAGCCGAGCGGTTACTTCAACGCTTTCAGCGGTTTTCTGGGCTGGCCGGTCGAGGGAGAAGGCCGCCCGACCCGGGTGTTCTTTCAGGAGGGCAAATGGCAGGTCAACAGCGGCGCGATCAACGGCCTGCCCACGACGGCCGATCAGTCGGCCCAGTTCGTCGTATTGCGCGACGGAAAAGAGATCGGGCACGCCCGCACAACCGTCACCGGGCTCGACCAAAGCGAAGTCAAGATCGATTTTCTCGGAAATAGCGACCTGCAGTATGAAGCCCGGATGACCAGCGTGCCGTCGCCGCCAATGGAGTTTCTGTTGAAGACGGATAATGCCGGCAACGACCGCCTGCAACAGGCCTTGTCGGCCTATCAGCCGGTGCACTTTCACCTAAACCCGCAAGCGGAGGAAGCGGCCTACCGCCTTGAGGTCAAGGCCACGCAAGTGAGCCTGTACGATCACCGTACCGGCGAGCAGTTGCGGACTCTCCTGGGCAACGACGAGGGTCAGATCTTCGCCGATGCCTTCGACAAACTGGAAAAACTCGCCCAATACGAAAAAAACCTTCGCCTCGACAATCCGGGTACCCGGATCAGGCGCGAAGAGATACAATTGGTCCTGGAAGAACTCGACGCAAACGGATCGGTCGCGCGACGGCATACAGAAGAAGAGGCGATCATCGACATTTTCCGGGAGGGAGGCCAGGAACGAACGGTACCCTTCCGCCTCCTGGTGCAAAACGACAGCGCCCGCGAGCGGCGGGTCGTGCTGCTGTATTTTTCTCCGCAGTACGGGATCCACAGCGTGCGTAGCGAGCCCATTGCCGCCCGGAGCAGCGCCATTTTGATGGAACACGACCAGCGCGGCAACCGCTACCAGTTCGAGCTGCGCGGCAAGGCCGAATCGCTCGACCTGTTCAAGATCCTGGTGACCAACCGCCCGATCCAGGATCAATTGCTGGCCCAGGAGGGCTTCCGGCCAGGCGAGACCAAGGAGTACCAACGTTCGAAAAGTGTCGCCGACCGCGGCGGTCTGGGGCAGGCCCGCTTCATCAACGACTTCTACCTCGATGCGGAAGATGCCGGTCCGGAGGAGAGCGAAAGCGACTGGTTCAGCCGGTCGATCGCGGTGCGCTGCGTAGCCCGCGAGGCAAGGGTCGGCGCCAAGGCCGTAACGCTGGCCGGCGGCAGCATCGTAGTGAAGGCCCACAGCGGATTCCAGGCCGATCTCGGCTTGTCGGCCGCGACGCCGAACAGCCGCGACCTATCGGTCATGAGCGTGATCACGCAATTGGCCGAGCAGGAAGGCGCGGAGATGCTGCAGTTCGGACGAGCTTCCCGCAGCCTGTTCGGCGCACCGAACGTGCTGGAGATCACCGGGTACAGCGGCGAGGAGACCCTGGCCGACGATCCACTGACGATCGAACTCGAGGCCGGCCTTCAGGCGGGTGAAAGTCTGCTGCCGCTGACCTTCGACGGCCAGCACATCCTGCCGGTCGGAGAGGTGGAACGGCTGACGGACGGCAAAGCCCGGGTATCCATCCGGCAGCTGCCGGAGAACGGCGGGCGCAGCCGCAGCCTGACCAAAGCCCTCAAACTGGCCTTCCTGAAGCTGGTTTTGCGCCAAGACCGGCCGCAATATCTGCGCTGGGTCGACTACGGACAGGCCAAGGTACAGCGTCAGGATCAGGGCGTCGCGGCCAAGGTCAAGGCGGCGAAGAACATCCTCCTCGTGATCCACGGGATCATCGGCGACACCCAACCCATGGCCGAATGCGTGGCCCCTTTGCAGCAAAGCGGGCGCTACGATCTGGTGCTGACCTTCGACTACGAGAACCTCAATACCCCGATCGGCGATACGGCCGCCGCTTTGGGCGAGCGCCTGCGAGAAGCGGGCATCGGTACCGGCGACGGCAAACGCCTGAGCATCCTGGCCCATTCGATGGGCGGGCTGGTGGCGCGTTACTACATCGAGAACCTGAACGGTAAAGAAGTGGTCGACCGCCTTCTGATGGCCGGCACGCCCAATGCCGGATCGGCCATCGCTCAGCTGACCAAGTATCGCGACTACGCCAAGATACTCCTTGGATTTGCCCTGAACTTCGGTTGGGGTTTCCCGGCCGCGGCCACCATCTTCGGCATTCTCGATCGTTCGAGCGCAGTGACGGCCACGCTGGAGCAAATGGACGTGAAGAACAACAGCTTTCTGGAAAAACTCAACCAGAGCGCCGACCCCGGCATTCCATATGGGATCGTGGCCGGCAATCTCGGGCAGTTCCTCGAACGAAAGCCCGACGCCAGGAGCTTACTCGACAAGCTGTACCGCCTCGGGGGAAAAGTTTTTTACGGGCAGGAGCCCAACGACCTGGCCGTCAGCATGGACAGCATCAAGGCCGTGCCGGCCGGCCGGCAACCGGCGACGCAAGTACGCGATCTGGCAGCCCATCACCTCAACTACTTCTCGGAACCCATGAGCGTGGAGACTTTGCTCGAAATGCTATAGCTGTGAAGGTCCCGACCTCAACCCCGGATCTTGTCGAGCAGTTCGCTTAGCTGCTCCGCTTCCTCTACCGTCAGGCGGCTCAGCAGTCCGTCGATGGCCGGGTTGAGCTCCTCAAGCCGTTCGAGCAGGGCCGATCCCTCGCGGCTGAGCGAAACGTCGACGAGCCGTTTGTCGCTCAAACAGATCCGCTTTTCTACCCAGCCCTTCTGATGGAGGCGATCGACGATGCGCGAGGTGTCCGACATCTTGTCGAGCAAGCGCTCCCGGATCACGGAAGTAGTGAGCGGCTCGCCCGCTCCGCGCAAGATGCGCAGCACATTGTATTGCTTCTGAGTGAGATCGAAGGGCGTCAGCAGATCGCGCATGCTTTCCTGCAGCCAGTTATGGGTATAGATCAGATTGACGGCGGCACGCTGCCGGGCATTCCGGAACGGCC
>JAGQXA010000902.1 GCA_020436865.1 Saprospiraceae bacterium
ATTCGCCTTCGACGCGCGATCGACCGCCTGGCCTCCTCTAATGAACCGCTGGCCGGCCTGGCCTACGATTGTGGATTTTCGGATCAGAGTCACCTCAGCCGCGAGTTGAAGGCATCGGTCGGGCAGAGCCCCCGGCAGCTGCGCAATATCCTGCAGCGGTTTTCTACTACGGGCGAAGCTTAGGGTCAGGTTTCATTTGTTCAAGAAGCCCGAACGCAGATTCCGGATCTTTGCAATAAAAAAGATGAAACAACTGATGATCACCCTGACCTTGGCAGCGATCCTGCCCTTCTCGCTGCGGTCGCAATCAAAAGCGGCTGAGTTTGAAAAAGCGGCCGACGAGTTCTACCGCTCCGTTTTGGAGCAGATACCCGGCCTCCCCGGCTTCACCATTGCCGTGGTCAAAGGAGACGAACTGACCTATTTGCGGGGTTTCGGCCAGGCATCCATCGATCCGCCGGTGGCGGCGGGCCCCGAGGTCGAGTACTACATTGCCTCTTCCACCAAATCGTTTACCGGTTTGCTGGCAGCCTTGCTCGATGCCAAAGGCATCCTCGACCTCGATGCCTCGCTGGCCTCCTTCTTTCCCGATGCGCGTCTGGATCCGGGCCTGGAGGCCGACAAGATCCTGCTGCGCGATCTGCTCACACACACCTCCGGCCTGAGCAACGACCCTATCGGCTTCCGGTCGGCCTATTCCGGCGATCACGATCTGAAAACGCTGCTATCGCTCGTGGAAGAATCCGAACCAAACGAGAGCGGGCGTGGGCAATACGAATACACCAATACCGGCTACAACATCTACACGCTGATCCTCGAGCGCGAAACCGGTAAGTCATGGAAAGATTGGCTCGACGAATTGATCTTCACCCCTCTGGGCATGGACCATACCAGCGGCTACATCTCGGAAGCCGAGCGCAAAGGGTGGCCGCAGGCCAAACCCTACCTGAGCTGGTCGGCCGAAAATATGGAGGAGGTTTATCTGAAGAAAAAGGACAACACCATGCAATCGGCCGGCGGACTGATCACCACCACCGGAGACCTGGCCCGCTGGTTGCGCATGCAGATGAACGACGGACAGCTCGACGGAAAGCAGGTCATCCCGGCAGAGATCGTCGAAATGGCCCGCCAGCCGATGGCCGCCAACGATGAATCCAGAGACGAATTCAAGCCCGACGGATATGGCCTCGGTTGGCAGTCGGGCGCCTACCACGATCATCGCGTCGTCTGGCACTTCGGCGGATTTCCCGGCTTTTTTACCCATATTTCCTATCTGCCCGAACAAGACCTCGGCGTAGCCGTGATGGTCAACGAAGCCATCAGCGGCAACCATTTGATGAACCTGCTGGCCTACTATGCCTATGACTGGTGGCTGCGGCCGGAATCGCTAGAAGGCAGGAAGGAGGAGTTGACCCAGATCCGCGAGCGAAGCCAACAGATCAGCCAACGAATAAGCGCCCACAACGCCGACCGTGCAAAGCGAACCTGGCAACTCGAACATCCGTTTGCGAAGTACAACGGCGAGTACTACAACCCGAAATACGGCGCCATCACCATCCGTGGGCAAAAAGAGCTGGAGGTGGCGATGGGCAATCTGCACTGCATCGCCGAGCCCTATACCGACAAGAACTCGATCAGGGTCGAACTGATCCCCGGCGCCGGCATGGTGGTACAGTTCCAGCTCGAAGACGGAAAAGTAAAGGGGTTCGAGTTTGATGGAAGCCGGTTCGAGCGGGTGGAGTAGCAATGGGCAAAAGGAGCATAAAGACCGACAGATCGGTCATTTCCGGACGATCCAGTGAGTTTGTACGGCGTTTTCGCGCCGAAGGGTAAGGGCATAGGTTCCAGCCGGCAAGTCGGCCGTCGGCACTTCCAATTGATACTCTCCCGCAGTGGCAAAGATCCGGGACTGTCGCGCGATCGGGCGACCCAAGGCATCTCGCATTTCCAGATAGACGGGGCCTCCCTTTTCCAACGAAAACCGCACCGACAGTTCGGTTTGAACCGGATTAGGCCAGACCTGCAATTGGAGGGCGTCACGAACGGGCTCTTCGGCGGCCGTAGCGAGGCTCTCCCCCTCGACCACCAGGTATTGCCGGTCGGCTTCCAGATTTTCGTAGACATCCACCTGTCCGCTAGGCCAGCGAACGGTCAAGCGATCGACGGTGGTGGCATCGCCCAGGCCGAAATGCTGGATCAGGCTATTCTGCGAGGCATAGCCCGTACCGGCGGCCACTTCGTCGACAAGCAATTCGCCGCCGATTTCCACTTCGACGCGGGCGCCGATACCGGCCCGGTTGGAAGTCACACCCCGGGTGCGCACCTTCAGCCAATGAAAGCCGTCGGTATTTTCGTTGCGAAAAAGTTGGTTGCCGACCGCATCGTTGGAATTCGCCACGAAGAGGTCCATACGGCCGTCGTTATCGAGATCGGTACAGGCCATGCCGAAGGCGTTGCCATAGCTCTCCAGTGGACTGCCTGCGCTCGCGATCGAAAAAGTGTTATCGCCGAGGTTCTGGTAGAGGATGTTGGGCGTCGGCGGCCCATTCACCATGTAAATATCCTGCCAGCCGTCGTTATCGCAATCGAGGAAAGCTGTGCTCCAACCCATGCCGGTATCGCCGACTCCGGCCTCGACGACGATATTGCTAAAGGTGCCGTCGGCATTGTTCAGGTAGAGCGTGTTGTACGACAGGTTGGTGATGTAGAGGTCGAGCCAGCCGTCGCGATTGAAGTCGCCGAAATCGACGCCCATGCCCAAGCCCGAATAATTCACGCCCGTTGCGACAGAAACGTCGCTGAACTGCCCGTTCCCGTCGTTCTGGTACAAGATATTTGATTGATAGGAGTCGTGGGTCAGATAGATGTCGAGGTCGCCATCGTTGTCGTAGTCGAAAAGCAGAGCGCCCATGGCCAGTTGGCTGTCGGTGGCTCCCGATTCGACGATCCGGTCCGTGAAGGCGCCGTTCCCGTCATTGTGGTAGTAGGTGTTCTGCGTGCTGGCCCGGGCGACATAGAGATCGAGCCAGCCGTCGTTGTCCAGATCGCCGAACATAGCCGACTTGACCTTCGACGCATCCAACATGCCCGCTGTGGCCGACACGTCCAGAAATTGCGTGCCCCCGGCCTTGCTGAGGTAGAGCCGGTCGGGTACCGAATAATTGCCGAGATAGAGGTCGAGCCAGCCGTCGTTGTCGACGTCTCCCCAGAGAGCTACGGGCGTATCTCCGGCAAAGTCGAGGCCGAGGGTAGCGGCCAGATCGGTATAAGTGCCATCGCCATTGTTGCGGTAGAGGCGGTTGGGGCCGTCTCGACGAGCTACATAAAGGTCTTCCCAACCGTCGTTGTCATAGTCGGCTACCGCGATGCCGTGATTCATCAGACCGACATCGGCGATACCGGCCTCTGCGGAGACGTCTGCAAAGGCCACCTGAGCGTTCGCGGGCTGGAAGTCGAACGAACCGACGAACAGGACGAGGAGTAAAACTCTTTTCATGACGTGATTTTGTTATGGAAATTATCCTCCAACAAATTTATCGCAAGGAGGGATCATCTGCAAGTAGTTTTTCGAGGTCGAGATCGGCCACCGATTCGATGATCATGTCGGGGGCAAAGGCGTAATTTGCCAGATCATCGCGCTTCGACACCCCTGACAGGGTCAGGATCGTGCGAAAGCCCACCTGGATGCCCCCGAGAATATCGGTGTCCATGGTATCGCCGATGATGGTCGTTTCAGCGGTTGTCAATCCGATCTCCTTGCGGGCGGCGCGCATCATGACCGGGCTCGGTTTACCCACCGAGAAGGCTTTGCGTCCGGTCGCTTCCTCGAGCATCGACACGACGGCTTTGATGCCCAGGTTGACCCAACCGCGTTTTTTCGGCGAGGGATCGAGATTGGTGGCGATGAGTTTGGCGCCGTCGAGGATCATGTCGACCGCATTGTTGACCATTTCCAGCGTAAAATTGCGGCCTTCGCCCACCACGACGAAATCCGGATACTGGCTCACCAGCGAATAGCCCTGCTTATGGAGGCTCGTCAGCAGTCCGCCCTCACCCAGCACGTAGGCCGTGCCGTGCGGTTTCATGCGAGCCAGGAAGCGGGCGGTGGCCATGGCACTGGTGAACACGTGGTCTTCGCTGACGTCGATACCCAGTCCGGCCAGTTTATTAACGACATCGCGACGGCTGCGCTGGCTGTTATTGGTGAGGAACAGAAAGGGGATATCCTTCTTCTTGAGTTGATCGATGAATTGGTCGGCCCCCGGAATGAGGTCTTTTCCGCTATAAATGACGCCGTCCATATCGATCAGAAATCCTTGTGCCATTGGGATCGCTATTTTTTGTTAAGATCAGTCGAAAAATAAGTGAAAAACGAACAGCGCGCCCATAATTTCATTCCAAATATCTCTAAAAAGATGTCGGCTGCCAGAAGTGAAGCTCCAATCCAGACTAGTCGGCGACCCTCTCCTGATTTTTCCCTACCTTTCGGAAACTGTCTTTTTTCCCACAGTTTGCCCAAATAATGAAAAACCTGCTCCTAATCCTCCCCATCGTGTTGTTTGCCTGCACTTCCGAAACGCCCACCACCGGTAGCCTGTACGTTAACCAAGCCTACGAGCTTTATGCCGACCGGGTGGTACAAGGCGAGTTTGAAGCCCGGGCCATTAGTCGCGATTCCATCTTCTCCAACTACCGGAGTCCGGCCAACGAGGCCTTTCCGAACCGGATCCAGTTCAAGTTTGCCTTAAACGGAAAGGACAACGAACTGCCTGTAGGGGTCAATCACGAATTCATGGTCAACCCGATCGACGGCCGGGCCGAAACGCCCGTCATCATTTTCGGCGAGCAGCTGAAGGCCGAGGAGGAGCCCATCTCCTTTCTGCCGGCGAACACCGCACTGCGCATCCGAGTCGACGCTCGCGTGGTCATGCAGAGCTTTGCGGATAAAGGCTATTACATCGCGGCTAACGGAGAAACGATCTACAAGCCCGACTTCAAGGGGATCTTCGTCGCCGGAGGCGCCGAACCCCTGAACTGGGATTTCGACAATCTGGCCTCCCGTCCGCAATTCCAGCTGCAGGACCCCGACGGCGACGGCATTTTCGAACTGGAGGTCGTTCTCAACGAATACAATCCCGACAACTTCACCGCATCGGCCTGGAAAGTTCGCAACGACCTGTCGGCCTACCCGGCCTACGAGTCCGGGCAACTGCTCGTCGACGCCCTCTACCGGCTTTCCCTCGACGAAACCGTCTTGCTCAAGGAAGCCGACGGCACCTTCCGCACCGGCGAAAAGTGGGCCGGCGTCTGGACCCGCGATCTCAGCTACAGCGTCATCCTGGCCATGGCCCTGATCGAACCCGAAGTCTGCAAGACCAGCCTGCGACGAAAGGTGAAGAATGAGCGGATCGTCCAGGACACCGGAACCGGCGGCTCCTGGCCCGTTTCCAGCGACCGCGTCGTGTGGACCCTGGCAGCCTGGGAGATCTATCTGGTGACGGGCGATCGCGCCTGGCTGGAGGAGATCTACCCCATTATCAAGAACAGCCTCGACGACGACCGGCAGTTCCTGCTCTCGCCCGACACTCAGCTAGCGCGCGGCGAATCCTCCTTTCTCGACTGGCGTCAGCAGACCTATCCACGATGGATGGATGGGGTCGACATCTACCTCTCCGAAAACCTGGGCACCAATGCCGTTCACTGCCGCTCCTACGAGATCCTGAGCGAAATTGCTGCCGAACTCGGACAACCCACTGAACCTTATACTGATATCGCATCGGAATTAAAGCGTGGCATCAACTGGAATCTATGGGTGGAGCGGGCCGGCTATTTCGGTCAGTTCCGCTACGGACGCCGCCATTTTTCCCTTTCGGAGAAACCCGAGGCTTTAGGAGAGGCCCTGTGCGTCTTGTACGACATCGCCTTCGACAATCGAAAGGCAGTCATTTTGGAAAACACGCCGGTCATGCCTTACGGCATCCCCTGCGTTTACCCCCAGATCCCGGGGATTCCGCCCTACCACAACGACGGCATCTGGCCGTTCGTGCAGGCCTACTGGAACTGGGCTGCGGCCCGGGAACACAACTATGCGGCGCTGGAGCACGGCCTGGGCTCGATCTACCGGGCCGCGGCCCTGTTCCTGACCAACAAAGAGAACATGGTAGCTTCGAGCGGCGATTTTCAAGGAACCGAGATCAATTCCGACCGACAGCTCTGGAGTGTGGCCGGCAATCTGGCCATGGTCTACCGGGTGCTGTTCGGAATGCATTTCGAACCCGAACGGCTGGTTTTCGCACCTGTGGTGCCGCCCTCTTACGGCGGCAAGCGCATGCTGACCAATTTCCGCTATCGCAGCGCCATCCTCGACATCACCCTCGAAGGTACGGGCCACCGGATCGCCAGCGTCGAGCTCGATGGCGAGCCCCTCGAAAGCGCCGTCATTCCCGGCGAGCTATCGGGCGCCCACAGCCTGCACATCACCCTCGACGGTCAGATCGATGGCGTGGGCAAGATCAATCTGCAGGAAGGCCTTTTCCACCCAGCCACCCCGCAGGCTTCGCTCGACGATCGTCAGCTGCGCTGGCAGGCTGCAGAAGGCGCGACCCAATACACGGTGTTCGGCAATGGCAAACCGTTGGCCAATACTACCGGACTGACGTTCGAGCTCGAAGCATTAGACGAGCCCGTCGAACTCCAGGTGCAGGCTCAGGACGCCCAGGGCGTCGTATCTTTCCTGAGCGAACCCTTGCTGGTGGGCGCCTCGCCCCGATACGTCGAATTCGAACGGTTCAGCAGATCCACCCCTACCCTCCGCGCCGCCGGCGCCATGGAGGGCGGGTATGTCGAGCTAAGCCTGGAACAAAACACGACACTCTCCTTTGAAGTGGAGCCGCCAGAGGCCGGGGAATACCTTCTTCAGGTTCGCTACGCAAACGGTAGCGGTCCAGGAAACACCTTCAACGCCTGTGCCCTGCGGAGCCTCTATCTAGGCGATCAGTTCCAAGGGGTTTGGGTCATGCCCCAACGCGGGCAAGACGAGTGGTCGAACTGGGGAATGAGCAACGCCCTCCGGGTAAACCTGGCAGCAGGCGTCAATCAACTGCGGCTGCAACTCGACCCCTTCAACGCGAATATGAACGGTCAGATCAACCGGGCGCTGGTAGATCGCGTAGTGGTGTACTGATGGGGAATTGGTTGGATTGGGTGATTGGTTTATTGGTTTATTGGTTTACCCGATCAACGCAAGCACCTGCCGGTGCACATTCTCTCCGGTAAAGCCGAATTTCTCGTCGAGCACCTGGAAGGGGGCCGAGTAACCGAAATGGTCGAGGCCGTAGACCCTACCACGTGAGCCGGCCAGTCCCTCGAGGGTCACCGGCAGTCCGGCGGTGAGTCCGAAGATCGGCACATTGCCGGGGAGCACGCTCTTCTGGTACTTCTTGGTTTGGGTGCGGAACAGACCTTCCGAAGGGGCCGAGACCACCCTCACGTTCAAGCCATTTTCTTTCCGGAGCAGTTGGGCGCCGGCAACCAACGTCGCTACTTCCGAGCCGTTACCGAGGAGAATGACATCGGGCTTCCCTTCGCAATCCTCTACGATATAGGCTCCCTTGGCAGCCTGTACAGCCTCTTCCCGGCGGTTGCCGGGCAGGTCGGTCACGTTTTGGCGGGAGAAAATGAGTCCGGTAGGAGAATGGCGGTTTTCGAGTGCCAGTTTCCAGCAGGCGACCGTTTCGGGCCCATCTGCGGGACGAAGCGCCAGCAG